>NZ_JBHFLM010000177.1:0-74841 GCF_041928655.1 Pelatocladus sp. BLCC-F211
AAACCACAACTAGCGGTGGAAATAATACAAGAGTTACAAGAGTGGGATTTTAACATTAAGTTGGTATTAGCAGATAGCTTGTATGGAGAGAGTGGAGATGTAATCAAGGTATTAGAGCAGCTAAAACTAGAATTTATCGTATGCTAGTTAATCTTCTCTCTATTTTTTCTTTACCTAAAGTAACAAAAGAGGGATTAGGCCAATCCTCGGGCGGAAAATGTCGGTGCCCTCGCGTTCCCACGTGGACACCGACATTTTATTTTCACCGAGATCCCAAAAAGAGCTTGGGTAACTACTCAATCACTTCAGCATTCATCCTTGAGCAAATTTAGCCCAGTTTGCAATGCTGCCGAAGACGTGTAATAAATCTTCTGCTCACCAAATATTCCACCTGTGCGGCTGATCATCCGAAACTGCCAGCATTGCCCAGGCGTGTAAAAAACTATTAAGATACTGCCCCCAACACAAATAACTTCATCTATTTTGATTTGCGACATTTGCTTCGATATCGTCTACCACCAAAACAAATAAGTCAATCATAATCTCAAACACTTGAAGTGGCGATCGCAATCCTCATCGATGACTCAATACAGCTATTCTAGGCAATGACAACAGGTGATAAGCGATCGCTCCTGCTGGCAGTAATGAGGCTGGATGCCTGAGTCTGCTGTTTTCCAATATACCCAATTTTGTCTGACTATTTACTGAAATTGCGATTACCAAATATACAGATATCAACTACGCTTGCTTTGCCCAGATGAAGACCAGCGTACAGGCAGCACCTTACTCACACTAGAGACTACAACTAACCCACCCATACCAAACACTATCCAAGATACCAACCCTTCAAACTGATTCACTACACGCGCGGTAGTTTTCGGTTGCTTAGGGTCGTAGCGCACAGTCAATATTTTGCCGTTGCTCAGGCGCGAAGACCCATAACTACCTGTAATACGAGTCCGTTCACCGTTGGCTACAAACTCAATTACTGGCGCATAAGTTTCTGTTTGTTTATCCTGACTATCGCGTTCACGACGACGGATGATATCAACCACCGTTCCCCGTGTTTCTGTTAGCGCTTCACGCTCATATGCCACTTGTTTTTGTACCACAAAACCACTCCCTATCAAAACTAGTCCAATCACTAATCCTATGATTGCGCTCAGTTTCTCCTCAAAGGTGCTTTGATAAGCTTTGAAATTCATGAGTTTGATCACTTTAAGAAGTTTTTTTGCACTCGTTGTTGATGATCGCTTTGCCGGTTAGCGATAGGAGTTGTTTGTCGAATTCTGTCTACAATGTCTTTGACTATCCGACCACAAACAACTTTACCACTAACTGACTGTGCTGAAGAAGTTTACACAGCACACAAGCACAAAAGTCCGCACCTATACGGACAAATACAGTTGCTCGGCATTGTGATTTGCCGACCAATGGTCGGCAAACATTTTTCGATATCCCCAATCGCACAGTGATCGCTCTCAACTGGTGGCTCCCGTTTCTCACTCGTTCCCATCCCATAGGTTCAAAGCTACCCAACTCAGGGTAAGAAAAGGATAACGAGCGCCCATAATGTTGTTTTATACTAAAAACGATAGTCTATCAGCCCGCAAATTATTGGAGATGGCATTGATGAATTACGCCTCACCGAATAAATATATTTTGCTGGTCACAGAACGCGAAATGGCAGATGCAGGTGCAACGATTTTTGGATGCAATCTCAATCAGGCAAAATCCAAAAAACACGCTACTGCCTATCTACAAAAGATGGCTAAATATCGCAAGAGCATCCGCCAGAATAACAAAAATTGGGTTGACATATTTATCAAATCTAGGGGCAAATATAAATTTGTTGTTACTGCCGATTGCGTGGAAGGATTTTGCGAGAATAAATATATCTTCAGCCCCGTAAGTGTTAAGAAAATTCAAGAGTATTTATCACAAAAGGTTTATAAAACTGAGTGCTGTTTCGATGTCAAGCGAGGTAATGCGGTACTATATGCTCGATTCACCAATTGGGAAGATGCAACTGAATTTGCCAGTTCCGCAAGCACGACTAGACCTAGAGTGTTACATAGATGAGCGAACCAGACATACTGCATGAATCCACCTCAACACAGTGATACATGCTCTCGCCATCAATTGACGTTTGACCTAGAGGTTTTGCGAGTTTGTCGCTTAGTAGTTTTGCTAGCTTTTGTTTGATTGACTGCTGTAGATTCAGCAACTGGCTGTGTTGACTCACTTTTGGGTGTATGTGATTGTAAGTCTTGAGTTTGTTTGGCATCCTCACCACTACCACCATCAGGCTTTTGAGGAGATTCCGTAGACAGACTTTCTGTTGATGTTACTGAGGAAGGTTGTAAATTCTCATTATTTTTTTCATCTGTCTGTTTAACTTCTGTCTGCTTAATTTTTGAAGCAGACTTCACTTGTTTTGACTTTGTCCGTTGCTTCCTTAAGCGTTTTTCCTTCTCAATCTCCCTTAAGTATTGTTTGAGAGTCGCTTCTGAAATACTAATTTCTTGTTGTGCAAGTATTTCAGATAAATCTTTATAACTATACCCTTTCTTCAATGCCGATTGCAGTTGCTCACGCAGAAAATAAATACTTTCTCGCAGTGATAAATCTTCTTTTGCCTTTTGTTCTAATTTCTCTAACTGTGCTAAAGTCGCTTCTACTTTTTCCAAAGCAATCTTTTGTCCAGGCTTAGTGCGTATCATTTGTTATGAATCTATTGGCTCAAGATTTCATTCATCCTATCACTACATACAAAGCCTGCCAATCATAAATATCACACACCTTAACAATTACTTGTTCCTAATATTATCTAGACCAACTTAGCCCTAATATTCTTTTTTCTAATAGCTTGCTATAACGCATGTGAACTCTGGTGCAGTCCACGTTGTAGCTAATCAAACTCTCGCATGATCGCATTTTTAAGAAGACAAATACTGTCCAATATCTGATTGAGTACGGCGCAGAATTTTTATTGCTTGCTCCTGTATTTGACGAACTCGCGCTTTACTGATATTCAGCTTCTGAGCAATTTCGGCGCAAGATAGTTCTTGCTGACCTAACAGTCCAAAACGCAAAATTAATACTTGACGCTGCATCGGTTTAAGCGATGCCAACAAATTAGTTAAATCCTGGTACAACAGTTGTTGAGTGATTTGCTCGTCAGGTGAGATGCCCTCACTCGCCAAAAGTTCACTTAATTGTGTGTCTTGATCTGGAGCCACTTTCATATCCAAAGAAGCTGTTCTACGAGCAAGACTAAGATATTCTCGAATTTGGCTTGGCTTTAAATCTAATTTCTGTGCAACTTCTGTGAGCGTGGGACGACGACCCAGTGTTTGAGATAATTGCAGCTGTACCTTCTTTATTTGATTGAGTTTTTCAGTAATATGAACCGGCAGCCTGACTGTGCGGGATTTCTCGGCAACTGCTCTTGTGATTGCTTGACTAATCCACCAATATGCATATGTTGAAAACTTATAGCCACGATTAGGGTCGAACTTCTCCACGCCTCGTTGTAAACCTATTGCCCCTTCTTGAATCAAATCTAAAAACTCCAAATTCCGGTGCTGATACTTTTTGGCGATCGAAACTACCAATCGTAGGTTAGCTGTTACCATCTTTTGTTTAGCGAGTTTCCCTTGCTCTAATATCTGAGTGATTTCAGTTTCGCTTTTGTTTACGAAATTCGCTAATTCTAAGCGCGTTGGTTGCCGACGCAATTGTTGAGCTAGAGTAAGTTCGTGCTGCTCAATGGCAATAAGAAGTTGTACTTCTGTTGCATAAGCAATTTCTTGCTCTGCTGTTAACAAGGGAAACTGGGCTATTTCTTGTAAATAAACCCGAACCATGTCAGTACTCATGGACATACAACTTTATTACTTCTCCCTACTTAGACGAATTTAAAAGCATAAATCAAATAGGTCAATAGATTTTTCTCCCCCGATAGCAGCAAACATCAACACCAAACTACTTTGCCGACTTCTTCTGCTTTGATGCTATGCTGTTGCTGACTTTGAGTGTTTCTTTGTAGGAGGCTTTCGTTTCTTCTTCAAGGCTGCAATCACTTTATCAGGCTTTGTGCTTTTGGGTTTGGCTGGTCGGCAGCTAGAGCAATACAGGGGTAAACAGGGATAGCATATGCGCTCACTCACCCGATTACATTCTTTGCAAACGAAGCGATAAATTTTTTGCTTAATGGTGCGTGTGTGGGCTTTGACAAAAATTTCTTTAGTTTCCACCGAAAGTAATTCCTTCCAAAATCGTCTACTCAGATCAAGATTACTTACTATTTAAACGATTGTCCTCAACCAACACAACTCGAAAAGCAACTGACGCACTCATCCATAATATGGCAATTACTCTTAATCAAATCCATGCCAAGTACCAATTGCGCCACAACGCTTACAAACTCGCGCAAAAATAATATAAGTTGGTAATACATTAAAGAAAACAAGTATGCCAGTCGCTTTTCAGGTGAAGAAAACAAATGACTTTCGATGAGCATGAATTTAAAAATGAGGCAACCTGTCTTGAAAAGGTACTCTTTGAGGGAAACCCTCAAGACCGCACTTTTCGCTTTTTTAAATTATTCGACAAGCCTCGTGATTTATCTGGGTGGTAGGACAGCGCTTTTAAGAGCGCTGTCCAAGGTTGCCTCATTTTTAAAAGGAGAAAGCTGTGACCCAAAACCAACCCAATCGACTAGACCGCATTGAAGCCACGCAAGCAGTCCATAGCCAAATCCTTAATGAATTAGCGCTCGCACACCGTGAACTAGCCGAATTTAGCACTAGGCAAGCCCAGAGGCAGCAACAACAGCTTGATCGCTATGATGAAGTTCTTAGTAGGTTAGAAAATTCTGTCAATCGCCAACAAGAAACACTATCGCGGATAGAGCGGAGTATCGAAGTACTAACCACATCCACGACAGAAACAATACAACTTGTAGCACAACAAGCGATACAGTCAGAACGTGATCGCCAAGCGTGTCTTTCTGAGATACGTGAAATCTGGCGTTACCTACGCTATGAACCCCGTAATGGCAACGGTCGCAGTGAAGAATGAGTAATACTATCAGCCTCCGCTTCATTTCCAACTTTTAATTCGGAATTGATAAAAGGGGAGTAAACACATAGTCACAGTTTTGACATCGAAAACGTTGGTGCTTAAACCCATCAGCTAATACCTGAAAACCATTTTTTTGAAGTTTCTTTGATTTGCAGTTTGGGCATTTTAGATTCGATGGGGTCGCCTGCACTTTCTGAGTACGAGGTTGTTTTGGCTGTTTGTTTTGTCTAGCATCAATTGCTTGACTTGTGGTATCAAAAGTGGTTTTAGTTTGTACGTTCAGGTACAAGGCGCTGGAATCATCAGGGCGAGCATGAAGATATCTACTGGTGGTTGCCACAGAACTATGACCAAGGGTATTCTGCACTAAATGCAATGGCGCACCTCGATTGAGAGAATGGGTTGCATGAGCATGTCTCAACCAATGGGGAGACACTTTTTTGTCAATACCCGCAGCTAGTGCCGCAGCCGCCACAATTCGATTTACTTGAGATTGGTCAAGAGTTCTGCCAAGAGAATCTTTTTCCCTGGACACAAACACAGGGTCTGACCCAACAGCATTATTTTTCAACTTACACAACTTTTTCCAAACAGGCTCCGGCAGAAGCACGATTCTGGTTTTTCCACCTTTGCCGAAGATTGTTATTTGTCCACCTGGTTTTCTTGCAGATAAATCCTTCCAACGCAAGGCGCATAATTCATTCACCCGCAAGCCACCAGTATACAGCAACAGCAATATCGCCTGATTTCTGGGATTTTTCTGTGCTGAAATCATCGCAGCCACCTCTTCTTCAGATAGGATGCGTTCATTAAGAGTATCCTTAATTTTTGGCTGCCTTAAACCCATACTCACATTTGTCGGCAACATACCAATTTTATGACCAAAACTCAACAGTGACCTAACCGCAGCCATCTTTAACCTTTGTGTGTGGGGGGCATAGCCAAAAAAGGTATCCTGCCAGTTTTGAAGGTCAGCTAAAGTGACACTATCGAGTGGTTTTTTTACCCAACACAGAAACTCACTTACGCAACGTTTGTACCCCCGTTGTGTATCACCGGACAAACCGTGCAACCAAATTTCAATCAGGCGATGATCTGTATCATAGCTTGTGACATCAGGCGTTGACAATTGTGAGCGTACCTCCATGAGTGCAAAGAGATCAAGATTATCTTGCACTCGATTTTATCAGATAGGGTGACACATATAGCAATCACAACTGATGATTTTTATACAGTCATCACGTCACTCTAATTGGCGCTGATCAGAGTTTGGAAATGACGCATTAAGGGATCTCCAAAAAATAAAATGCCCTACCGTCGAAGCGCGCCCAAGAGGCGAAAGCGCGCTCGAAGGTGGGAAGGCGCCAAAATATTTTTTAATACGGCGCTTGCTTTTATTTCGAGGATTGGCCTTTGGATATTGGCTCGGGAAAAAGAGGTTTGGAATTTGCCTAAAGAAATAGGGCAGGCTTGTGGGTGATGTCGTTCACCTAATTACTTGTTCGCCCAAGTGTTGTTTGGTTTATACTAGGCAAATAGAAAGTTAAAGTAAGACATCTACCTCAAGAAAGCTTTAAAACTTTGATTGAAGCCTACTGGTCAACTTTTAACTTTTGATTTGTCACAAAGCAATAATTTCTAAGATGAATTCCCTTTTATTGAGATAATGGGGGAGATTTTTGGTGTTTTTTTGTATTAGAAATAAACGTGCTCAACCTAAACCAGACAAGGATTTTGTCAATTTGAAAATAAGTTTGTATAAGTTAGCAAAATTTATGCAAAAAATATTCAGCAATATCTCTTTTAAAAATAGCCAAAAAATGCTAACCTGATCCCAGTATCTCTGCAAACATAAAGCAGGTTAACTACAAGGAGGTAAAAAAGAAAACATTATTTAGCTAGTCAGAATGGGGAGGCGAGCCGTTAGACAACAGTGTTGGCAGAGACTTGGCGGTTAAAACCAACGAACTGTATGGGACTAGCGGCATCTCACGACTCAGCCACTGCAAGCAATCTTGCCTTCTTTTTGAAGACAATACAGAGTTTGGCAACAGCGATAATGCTTTTGCCCGTTTTTCATTGCCTTTGTACGCAATATTAACATACAAGGGCAAGGGAAGAACAGACTTTTTTTTCAAAAAATTTGCTCAATTTTGAAAAAGTGTCTAGCTCTACAATTTCTTGTCTACCCTGATTGTGAGAAAGGACTTAGGCCAATCCTCGAAATAAAAGCAAGCGCCGTTGCTACGGGCAGAAAGGCGAAAGCCCCTAAATCCTTGGGTTTGACCAAAATATTTTTAATACGGCGTTTGCTTTTATTTTTTGGAGATCCCTTAAATCACTGCCCTGTAAAAAGAAATCGGCTGGCTACTCACAGGCAGACACAAGACTGGCAATCGCCAAGCACATGGTTTGCTACTCAAGCAACCAACCACTAAATCTAACCAAATTTAATTTAACAATGTCTGTGTGATCCAGGCAAAGCTAGTTCGTACTGTAATCAAGTGGCATGAAATGACTAAAACCTTTACTACGAGATCCCAAAGATTTCAGAAAAATCTAGTTTTTGGCAGAAGTTGAGAGAAAGGGAAAATACATCCTTTACCCCCTTTCCAAACAACTGCTACGAAGTCAACTAATGCCGTAGTACTTGAAGGCGTTACAGCGCTAGTATTGCTGGAGATTGTGAGTAGCCCCGATGAACACACATCGGAGTTACAAAAATGGACTACACCAGCGAAAACAATGTGTTTAACCCATTAATCCAAAAACATTGGCAGGAATGGGTTATAGGTTCAGCAGTTGACAATCAGCTTGCACAATTAAATGTTCGTTCTGTGATTGGTCAGGAAGTTTATGAATATTTACTTTATGCCCTAGACCAGACAGCAAGACGTAATGATGGACGACTGCGAGACTACTATTTAAGAAAATATGCCCACATCGAATTTGGGGGATGGTGGGTAAGCGGACTAGATCCACTTAACAACTGGGACATAATGGAATGGGGACGGTTGAAGCCTGATAATCCCCGGATTGACTTTGAAAAAGACAATAAGGGTCTGTTTGGTACCAATATTGTCGGGGGTAATGCAAAACCCATCAAATACGAATCTCCACCTAAGACCCCCAACCGCGTCACCTATTTTAATGTCCCAGAACACTTATGGAAGAAAGTTGCCCAAAAGTACAACATCAAGCGCTATCTTTCTCCCCTGGCGCTGCGTCTATTTGATAGATTGCATCCACGCTTATTCTGGGAATGGGTGCAGTTACATCCAGAAATCCCCGTAATAATTTGTGAAGGCGAAAAGAAAGCCGCTTGTTTACTAAGTCTAGGATATGTAGCGATCGCCTTACCTGGAATTTGGAATGGGCGAGTTGGGAAAAAGGACTTCGATGAACGCCTGCATCCTGACTTAATGCCACTGGCGCAACCGGGACGAAAGTTTATCATCCTGTTCGACTACGAAACAAAACCAAAGACCCGTTGGTCAGTTTACAGTGCGATCGTTCGTACAGGCAAGGCAATTGAAGCAGTTGGTTGCACCTGTGAAGTTGCACAACTGCCCGGGCCAGAAAAAGGGATTGATGATTGGGTTGTAGCACTAGGCAAAAGAGGCAAGGGGGCAGGGGGTAGGGGGCATGGGGGAGAATCTATCCCCCTGCACCCCGCTCCCTGCTCCCTTGCCTCTTCTGCTGTGGCTACGCTGATTGATGATACTTTCACGCTCGCTGAATATCAAAAATCATTTTTTCTCAATCAAAACAGAGGACTACGCAAATATAAACCTGATATTAAGGTCAACAGTCGCTTTCTCACAGATGCCATCAAAAAACTCCCCTCAACAGGACTGGTATGTTTGCTTTCTGATATGGGTACGGGAAAAACCGAATTTTTAGCACGGTGGCGAAAACAGCACCCACAACTGCGATTTTTAAACAACGGGCATCGGGTCAACTTGCTCAAAAACTTGAGTGAGCGGCTAACTACACAGATGTATTCTCAGATCACATGTGGAAAGTTAAGTTCCGCTGATGCTCTGAGCATTACTGTCGATTCTCTCTACAAAATGGCTAGCGATTTGCAAAAATATGATTGCATATTTATAGATGAAGCCTGCCAATATGTAGCCCATCTGCTGAAATCGAAAACTTGTAAACAGCATCGCGCTCTGATTTTAGAAGTTTTAGAATCTCTAGTTTATCAGGCTTCTTTGGTAGTGCTGGCAGATGCCCACCTGGACGACATAACGATTGACTTTTTCCGGGCGATGCGGAGAGAGGGCGAGAAACCCTACATTATTTTAAATGAGTGGAAATCTTCAGGACGCCAAGTTTACTGGTATGAGGGTCAAAACAGCAGCGCCCTGGTCGCACAGATTCACGCCGCAGTCATGTCAGGACAAAAATGCTATGTCGCATCTGATAGTAAGCGGTTTATTAAGAAGCTTGAGCGAACGCTATTGGATGCAGGGGGAGCGGGGGAAGCAGAGGGAGCAGGGGGAGCAGAGGGAGCAGAGGGAGCAGAGGAAGAAAGAGTTAATGGACAATTATTTTTTTCCTCCCCTGCCTCCCCTGCTTCCCCTGCTTCCCTTGCCTCCCCTACTCTAGAAGAAGCCCCAGAACCAGAAGGCGATCGCAGACTGAGGATCTGGGCAATTCACTCAGAAAATTCTGGCAGCGAAGAGAATGTCATATTTATAAAAGAAATCAACACTGCAATCCAAAATGTTGATGCGCTCTTTACCACTCCTAGTTTAGGAACAGGAGTTGACATCAGTGCGAAACATTTTAACGTAATTTTTGGAGTATTTCATGCTGTGTCCCAATCGGCAACCGAATGCGCCCAGATGTTATGGCGTGTTCGTGATCATCTACCAATGCATATTTGGGTAGCTCCACGCCCTCCATTTGGCTACGTCGAAACCAATGCTAGACGGATTAAAGAAAAAATTCTCCAAAAAAATGAGATGACCGCTTTTTTGCTCCGCATCGACAGAGAAACTGGTAAACGGGGAGCAGAAAAAGATTGGGCGTTAGATGCCAGCTGTCAAATCGAAGCCCAAAGAAATTGGTCTATTAATAATCTAAGAACTGACTTGCGATCGCTGTTAGAACAGATGGGGAATACCATAATCCCAATGGGGGATGGGGTAGATGAGGACGCTGCGGTGTGGATGAAGGCAGCTTCTGTTGCAATCGATACATTCCATTGTACCAAAGTTGCCAATGCACTAGATATTGATCGCTTGACCTACGAAATTAGGCAACACCAGGACTACCTGAAACCAGAAGAAAATTATGAGTGTGAAAAATTCCGCATTAGAGACGCCTATGGAATGGAAGTCACACCAGAACTGGTAAAAAAAGATGATGGGGGGCGACTAATCCGCAAGCTGGTCGCCCTGGAAGCCATTTTAGCCCAACCAGGAGAAGCGATCGCAGACTCACAGGGACGATTGTTTCCTACTCCACCACCAATGGTTGCACAACGTGATATCTCTGAACGAGAGAGATTAACTATTTGTAGTGATTGGGCGAACCACTCTACTAATTGGCTGATGCGTTATCGGCTAGGGCTAAGGGAAGTACTAATTGACTTGTTTGCTGGTCAACAGCTAAGAGGCGATGAACCAAGAATGCAAGCAATAGCAGAGCGTTCTAATGACTTGTCGCCTCACATTAAAGCGATATTGAATCTTACTATCCCCTCCGATAAATCCCCGATGTGGATTTTAGGGAAGTACTTGGAGCAGTTGGGGCTATCTACTGTTCGCAAGCGGCTTGGTTCACGCTCAAATCGAGTGAGTTATTATACGCTAAATCCTCTGGATTTAGCTTTCGCCCAACAAGTATTAGCCTACCGTCAATTCAATCGAGAACAAAACGAGCGCAAACGCCAACTAGAACAGCAGGCTCAGTCCAGGCGAGAAGCTACAATTGCCGCACAGTACGGTATAGAGGGAGCAGGGGAAGCAGAGGGAGCAGAGGAAGAAAGAGTTAATGGACAATTATTTTTTTCCTCTCCTGCTTCAGAAGCTTCCCTTGCCTCCCCTGCCTCCCCTGCTCCCCCTGCCTCTTCTTCCGTGTCCACATCCCCCCCTAATTTAAATGGAGAACATTTTAGGGGGGATGTGGACACCAATTCCCAACAGTCAAAATCTTGGCTGGAGTTGATCAAAGGGTTTGCAACTCTTGTGGCTGAAGGACTGCAATACGGAGTTGAAACAGTACTAGAACTACTCAGTGGACTAACTCTCGATGAGCGTTGGGGTGTGATATTTGAGTTTGAATCGGCTTACCCAGATAAATTTGGTCAGTTGCTAGCGATTGCCCCGGATTGGGTGCAGCGCTTTGGACTATGAGCTTTTTAGCAACATATGTAGTTGCATCACGGCAACGCCTGTCCATTTAATAATTAATGTACACCTGCTGGCTTGTTAAATACACTTGTTGTGCGTAGGTGGATAAACTTGCATAAAAGTGGGACTGCTGTCTCCTTGTAGCCTCTTTTTGAGACGACAGAAGCTTACAGACAGGGAAAAATCTAGAACCAAAAAAACGCTTAAGAACACAATCGCCAGTCCGACGCTGATTGCGAAAACGGGAATTTGTTTTTTTTGCATAAGATTCCAATTAAGACTTGACTAGAAAAGACACGGCTACAGCGCCGTAAAAAGTATCCAAATTAAAATCACCCTGCTCATCAACCGCTTTCCCTTGTCCTTTGACTAGGCGAGCGACTCGAAAGCGATGGTAGTTTTTGAGGAGGAGTGGCAGTGTCAAGCAGTAATTTTCTCTACCAGTGAATAAGTCTTTATCTAATTCATGAAGGTTGTACCAAGGACATTTCATAAATGCATGGTGAGCATTATGATAGCCAAAGTTCAACAGTAGCAAGTTCAACCACCAATAACGCCGAGAAATCAAAGTAGTAAAAGTATTCGCTTGCTCGTAAGTGCGATCGCGTTTGGGAATCGGTGAATCAATGGGAAATGTCTCATAGGTATGTTGGAAGCAATCCACTATCCGTAGCACTGTAGTCAGGCCAATGTAGGCAAGGAAGTACAGCATCAGTGCTTTGAGCGAAACTAATCCCAACAGGATAAACAACTGTGAACGCACGATAAGCAGGATGATTGTGCGTAGCCGTTGATCATGACGTTGAGGATTCCAAAAAGGAGCGGTGATTGCCCTCCATTGGAGAATAAAAGAAATTGCTGGAAAATATAGCCACTCTAACACTAATATCGAGCTACGAATTGGTGTCGGCACAAGCCTGCCCAAAACTTCGAGCGAAGTGAGTGACCTTGTTTTAAGTTTCGTCTCGAAAGGTTGGAATCTCCTCTAACCAGTTACCAAAGCTCATGCCACTTTTGCCATCGCAGCGGGTGACGACGAGAAATTGGATAGTGCCAACATCCCCCTTAACCGAATCTATCCTGACAGGTTTACCACTGCATTTGTTACAGAAATCCATGCTGACTGTATTAGCGATCGCTATATCTCCTACTTTCCAACCCTGCTTGTAGCGGTCTGTTGATATACCAGGGGTGTAAGTAAGAATACTATCTAAGATATTATTATTAACCTCTGTATGTAAATCCTCTGCTTGAGTTGCAGCCATGTTGAATTCAGAGTGGGATTGCAAATTCGCAACCAATTCCTCGGCTATGGTTTGGCAGTTAGATCTACTCTTTGAATGCATAGATTCTTGATACGGTTGCCCAGAGAACTCACGTCTAGATGAAACACCAGATGTTTGCGCGCTCGCCAAATTGCTACCTGTGTGTGCTGTCTCCTCGTATATGTCAGATCCTTGGCGGTGTTGATTCATCTCATTCGCCTTGCAGGTATTATCGAGTTGCTGACCTGGCTTATCGTCGCTAGAGCTACCCGTGCCTGCCTCCATTTCTTCGATTCGCCCCGTTAGTGTTGTCTGTTTAACAGATTGTGGCAATTGCTGTTGGATATTTGGCTGCTGATGAAATTCAAAATCGTAACCCTCCAGTAAACAAAAAGGAATCGCCTCTTCTTTTTCACTAAGGCGGGTATACGCCTTAGTTGGCTGCTTGTGTTGCTGTTGTAAGTTACGATGCTCCTTGATTTTCTGGGCGACTGTGATTTGCGTATCGTCGTTTTGGATCGCCTCAAGGGCATCTCGATTCTTCGGTTGCCCCAATTGCAGTATTTGATGCAATGCTAATTGTTGAGCAACCACAGTTGGAATTTCATCGGCAACAGAAGCTGCTTTGATCAACTTATTGACCTGGGTTTTTTCCAGTCCGACAGTTGATAAAAGATTTGTAAACTTACGCTTGGTAATAGCCTTGACTTCTTGGAACAGCCTGCCTGCTGCTAGGATATTCTCGATGCCCTCAGACCATAATTGGAATGCTTTAGCAATATCACTTTCTGGTGAAACTGGAGAAATACTTAAAGAAATTGATGAATTAGTTTGTGTCAGCATGATAAATTGAGAGTACTTTTTATTAGATAGCGCCTCGTTTATCGAGTGCGCTTTTTCTTTTGAGAAATTAACTTTGCTCTAAAAAATTCAAAAGTTTTTCTTCCAAGGGAAGCAAATAAGGTCTTTGTATAAAACCCAACTGCTTCAAAACACTAATCGCGGCTTCTTCTAAATTGCCACGATCATAAAGCCTGTTCAAGCGTACGCACAATAGCTGCATCTGCGATCGCTCAGTGTCCGAATAATTGAGCGACTTAAGGTGGTCAACGCTTAAACTGCATAGTCCATAGATAGTAGCAACTGTGCAACTGCAAGTAGTAGCGTCAATTTCTTTAACAATACACCAGCAACCGTTTTTATCTTTCAATTGGGGATTATTCTTGGCGATGATCTGACAAACTTCTCCTATGGAACAGGAATTTTGCACTTGACCATGTTTGATTAGAACATGGAGCAGGGCTTCCTTAACCATGCGACTAGAGGGAGAACGCCCTACTGCTAAATCTATTGCAGTCTGCCATACTTCACGCTGTAGTGTAGGTTCTAGGTTATAGAGGTCGCGGATTTGCCTTTCAGTTGTAGGTAAGATAACTTGTTGATTTTCCCTATTAGAGAATTTTAAATTATCGTATGTAGATGCAGCGTAAATGTATCTGTACACCCGGCTACGACCCAGGCGAAATCTTTCGAGGCAATACTCGTCAAAACTTGAGTGAGATAAACGGTAGAGCTTTTGCTTAAATAGCTCACTCAGAGCTTGGCCGGCGTCATAGAAGTATAAGGGTGTGTTTTTTTCTAAAGCTTTTTTCAACTTTTGCTCTAAAAGCAGCTGCCGTAGTTCTTGCCGTGTGAGTTTTTGAAGCTCGCCGACAGTAGCAAATTGTTGAAAACTCCTAAATTCAGTTATTTTTGCAGTTGCCGTCATGAAAACCCCTGTCGAATCGTGAATTCGAGATACTGCACCCTGGAGTTTTCCTTTGTGAAACCCTTCCCACACAGCAATTAGGAGCAAGAAGGAGATGTTCGAGATTTGTAAGCGTTTCTTTTTATATACAACAATTGGGTAACGGGTAGCAATCAAGACCAAATTAAGAAATGTAACAGATTACAGAGAGAACTCTTGTCTCATTAGTATTCTTAAAAATCAACGTTGGTGTAGGAATAGGGATCTCCAAGTAAGGCACTTCCAAGTAATAAAAGCAAGCGCCTTCCCAAGTATGAGCAGCGCTTTCGCCCTTGGGGCGCGCTTCGACTTAAGCCTTTCCAAGTAATAAAATGTCGGTGCCCTCGCGTTGCGCCCCCAGGCGCAACGCCCACCAGTCCTTGGGTTGAGCCGAAATATATTTGATAGGGCACGCTCCTTTTTATTTTCTGGAGATCCCTTAAGGGCATTTTATTATTTGGAAAGGCCATATAGAGATTACGGATGAAGTATAGTAGTTTTGAAATTGGAGTAATAAAAGTAGTTGCTATGAATTTTACACAAGAGGATTCTATACTAACTGAAGCGATCAAAATAGTAGATGAACTTCTTGCTACTAAAAAAGGTAAGCATTTGCGGGAACCTGAAATCGTTGTGATTAAAGGGGCATGGCGGGATGAAACCTATGAACAAATGGCGCAACAATCCATTTATAAAGATAAGTACCTACAACACTCAGTAGCTTCTGATTTGTGGAAACTGCTGTCGGAGCTACTAGGAAATGAAGTATGCAAAAAGAATCTACGTATCTGTTTACAAGAGCTTGTAAAAAAAAGAGATAGAAGGCTATCTGTACGACTATTGGGAGAACCACCATTAATTTCCCGCTTTTTTGGACGTGAGGCAGAACTAAGGGAGTTAAAAGCAGAAATTGTCCAAAAGCGTTTAGTTTTTGTGTATGGGGAACCAGGAATCGGGAAATCAGCCTTAGTAGCAAGGGTAGTAGCTGACATTAGCCAAGAATTTGATTTATTGGTTTGGAAGTCCGTTGCCCATAGCCCATCGCTTGAGGACTTGGTAGCAAATTTGCATAGGATGTTGAATCTAGAAGGCCAGCCAAGCCCTTCATGTTTGATAAATCAACTACGCTCCCATAGTTGCTTGCTGGTATTGGATGGAGTGGAAGCGATTCTAAGTAATTATAGCCAACGGATAGAATATATAAGATTCTTCTTGCGTCTGATTGATGAATTAGATAGGATTCGCTTGATTTTAACTAGCCGAGAATCTTTTACTGAAATAAATATATTATCCAAAAGTTGTCCAATTTTTACAAAAAAAATAGAAGGACTAGATATCAGAGCAGGAATACAAATTTTTCGAGATAAAGGTTTGACAGTTGAGCAAGAATCAACGCAAATAGTTGAATTAATTAAACATTACCGAGGCAACCCTTTGGAACTTGAATCAGTAGCAGATAAAATTTACGATTTGTTTGGTGGAGATATAAATGCTTTTTGGGAATTCAAAACTACTTTTATTAGTGAAGAACTAGAAGTGGCTCTGAACGAAATATTTGCACAACGGGATTTAAAATCGCTGCAACGGGAGATTTTGATTTATTTAGCAGAGGAATTATCCAAAAAACCTAACGAGCCAATAAAAATTTCGGATATACTTAAATCCTTCGTGCAAAACTTTGGTGCGGAAAAATCAACTGTGATTGACGCACTAGGAGATTTGGTGCGACGGCAGATAATAGAAGTCATTAAAAATTCATCAAATTCTCAAGCTTGCTACATTTTAGCGCCAGGGGTAAAGAAGTATATATTGTCAGACCCATTAAAATTAGTTCGTCTTTAGTACATAGAAAAAGTTGTGAGTTACTGTATTAATCCGTTCTGTACTCAACGCCATAATTCTGACGATGCTGAACAGTGTGCAACGTGCGGAACTCCTTTATTAATGAATGGACGTATTCGCCTCATTAGACCTTTGCGTCCCCTAGATCGCGACCCAGATTGCTATACAGAAGTGTTTCTAGTAGACGATCTCGGTAGCCGATGGCATCCCGTAAGAGAGACACGGGTAATGAAAATACTCAAGTGGAAAGAACCCAAGATGATTGAGCTAATGCGAAGGGAAGTACTTGCATTGCAAGTTATAAATCATCCTGGCGTTCCCAATTCTACATGGGATGATTATTTTATTTTTCCTCTGGAGAATAGTTCTTTAGAATTGCATTGCCTAGTAATGCAATATTTTGAGGGAAAAAACTTAGAGTCATGGCTCAAAGATTATGGAAAAATATCTCAAAAATTGGCACTTGATTGGTTAAAGCAATTAGTATCCATTCTTGATACAGTCCATCGTTCCACTTTTTTTCATAGAGATATCAAGCCAGAAAATATTATTGTTCAGGACAATAGTAAGTTAGCATTAGTTGACTTTGGAGGAGCTAGACAAATTACAGATACCTTTTTATTAAAGGTTGGCATTAACGGTGGAACTTCTACAGGACTTGGGAGCGAGAGAAAATACAAGACGACAATTTTGGGAACACCAGGGTATTCTCCGCTAGAACAGATAAACGGACAAGCTGTTATCCAATCTGATTTTTATGCTTTGGGTAGAACATTTGTTTATCTGGTTACAGGAATATCTGTAATTAAATTCAAAACGGACGAATTTACAGGAAGACTAATCTGGAGACATAAAGCGCCCCACATAGATAAACCTTTTGCAAAACTTCTTGACGACATGATGGCCCCCTTTCCAGGGGAGCGCCCGCAGAACGCTCAAGCGATCTTGCAGCGCTTAGAGCGCTTACCTTTGCAATCGAAACTAAACCGTATAGTTAAATCAAAACCATTTCAATTTAGTGCATTTATATTAATTTTGTTGTGCAGTTTTGGCATTTATAATACGTCGTCCTTGCCTTGGGTATCAAAAGTTTGGTTATCAAATTATTTTTTGAGTCAGGGTAAAAAGGCAGAGTTTGAAAATCGGTTTACAGATGCTCAGAAAAACTTTACTACAGCAATCAAGCTCAATAAGAGTGTAACCTACCAAATCTCTGCTTTTTATTTTGAGCAAGCTTCTCGTAATCTGCCTCGCCCCGAAGTAGCTAAAAAGTATTACCAATTAACCATTAAATTCAATCCCCAAGATGCCGACTCATACAATAATTTAGCGTTAGTATGCCAGCAGTTAAGCGATTTGAAATGTGTTGAGCGTAGTTATTCTTCAGCCTTGAAATTAAAGCCTAATAGTTGGGAAATTCATTACTCCTTGGGAAGCTTTTATGATGATCAAGGCAAATACTCACTAGCCGTGCAGCAATACCAATTAGGTATAAAAAAAGGTGGGAATGCATCTGTGGGAGCTATCAATAACCTTTCAAGATTAGAGAATAGAAATGGTGAGTATATTAAGGCTGAACTTTTAGCGCAGCAAGGTTTGCAAAAAACTTCTGACACAATGATGCAAGCAGCTCTTTACAAAAATTTGGGCTGGTCGCTTTTTGAGCAGAAGCTGTATGTTGAAGCTAAAAACAATTTAGAGAAATCTATAGAACTTGATCCTCAAAGGGCAGATGGTTATTGTTTGCTGGCGCAAACCCAAGAAGTATTGGGTGAACTTGATTCGGCCAAGTTATCTTGGGAAACATGCTTAATATTAAATTCGAGTCAGCCGGAAGTTCAACAATGGCGGCAGCAAGTGTTACAACGTCTATCTAAAATTTGGTGATGCTGCCTTCTTCAAGCTAAAACAATTTTTATGTAATCAGAGATTATTCCTGATTTTGGCTGTTTTTGCAATATAATGCTTGCAAGAGTTTCCAAGACGGAATTCACATGTTTGTTGCGAGAATTTTGGCGAATACATCAGCAGTGCTTCTTGTACTACTAAGTTACAGCAATCTACTAGTCCAACAGCAAACACTAGCAAGCACTTCAAGGGAGCAAAACTGCGATCCGATTGGCAGAGTATTGAGTGGGGGCGATCGCACTCTCCCCAAGGGAAGTTTGCTGTGCAAGGGGGATCGCCTCAGCCCCAGCAGTGGAAAAATAGTAAAGATTTTATGCTATCAGAATCAAAAAGTATTGCAACTGGGAAAGGGTGCGGTTGATGATTCTGGGGATAAATGCGTACCACAAACAATAGGGATGCAGCAGTGTACACCACAAAGTCGGAGTAAGTGTCCCAAACCAAAGAATCCAGGTTCTGACGAGCCAACAATAATTAGTCCGTACTCTAGCTTAATTTTAAACCCTCGTCCATCAATACGTTGGAATCCAGTTGGTGGAGCAACTAGTTACGTTGTCATCTGGAGAGGCGAAGGGGTGAGTTGGTCAAAAGTAGTTAAGGCCACAGAACTTGCCTACTCAAGAGAAGAAAAGGCTTTGTCAGTTGGAACTACCTATAAGCTAACTATTATTGCCAACTCAGGTGATTCTCCGGTTAGCGCTAGTTATTCTGCCGTGAACATGTTGCCATCTTCTACGACGCAACAGATTACAAGTTTGATCAAGCAAATTCAAAGCCTTAAGTTGTCCCCGGATGAGGAAGCACGTGATCTTGACAGCGTGTATATGTCGCAAAAATTGCTCACTGATGCAATTGAAGTATTGAAGGCGCGAGTTGATGCAAATACGACCAACCCAACTATTTATCGATTGCTGGGCGATCGCTATCTAGAAGCAGGGTTGCCTGCTGATGCAGAGAAAATGTACATTGAAGCGTCTGCCCTGGCTCAATCGGCAGACAATGCCAACGAGTTAGCAGCTTCCCGTACCGGACTAGAACGGTCAAAATTGGCACAGCAACCATAATTTGCTGAACTTGCTGTAACGCATTTGGCTAAGGCACTTCCAAGTAATAAAAGCAAGCGCCGTATTAAATATATTTTGGCCAAGCCCAAGAATTTAGGCGCTTTCGCCTCTTAGGCGAAAGCGACGGCTGGGCATTTTATTATTTGGAGATCCCTAAAGAAAAAGGGGAGGCTTCTATTAGGAGATCCAATGGGCCCACAGATAAATCACTTTGCTTTAAGCCTCCCCTTTTTCTGAGATTCGCCCCCGTAACCAGACCCCCTTGCCCCCTGCTCCCCTGCATGGTTCGGTCATCTAGTTATTAGTATAAAAGGCGACCAGTAATAGGGATGATTGTACTTAGGATGTTTTAAAAGAGTTAGTTGCGCTTGTCGCAGTGCTTCTGCTGTGGAAAGCCTATTGTTCAGTCCTTTATAAAATTCCCCCATCAATTGAGCGGTTGAGTCAGCATCAACTAACCATAGACTTGCAAGCGTACTCAAGGCTCCTGCTTGCACTGCTACCCCAGCAATCCCTAACGCCGAGCGTTTATCTCCCTTTGCTGTTTGGCAAGCACTGAGGACGAGTAATTCAATTGCCTTTTGATTGTTTCTCAATAAAAAATCAAATTCCCTTACATTGATTGGCTTATCCCAAGCCAAAATGAAAGTCTGTTCTGGATCTGAACTGAACTGTCCGTGAGTCGAGATGTGAAGAATGGGAAAATTAGTTTTTTGAACCTGTTTTTTCAAGCGCTCGCTGGTAAATTCGGCATTGAGTAGTTCTAATGTAGAAGTGGCATTTTGTTTAATCTTTGTTAGCTCTGTTTCTACTTCTGGTAAGGGAGTCAAATTTTTGGGAATCAAAGGATCTTTGAGATTGGGATTGATTTGAGAAATTCCAGCTGCTAAAAGCTTTAAATACTCTGGACTCAAAGCTACAGGTTGTGAAAAATCGGAACTTAAAGCTATCGAAATGCTGTATGACTCTACCAAGTATTTTTTGCCATCATGCAGCAGCGCAAAAGGAAAATTCTGAAAGTAGGTATCTGGGACGAAGACCAAGGTTCCTGATGTTGGTAAATAGTTTTTGATTGGTGTAATCAATAACTGATAAAGAGATTTAGAAAGATTAACAAGAGTTTGTGTATCTACGTCAACAAAGCGATCTGATTGTAAATTTATTAGCAAGGAATTAAAAGCATCAGTAAATAACTCTAAATCAATTATGTGCTGATGGATGGAACCCTTAGATTTGACAATCACATCTACTCGCTTCCCAAAATTAAATAAATAAATAGTAGTCGGTGAATTTGTTGATGGTTGAATATTCTGTTTAGGAATCATTGGCAACTGGCTGCATTGTAAAAAATTCTTTAATTCAGCTAGTTGCAACTTTTCTTTTGTCTGAATCGCTAGTTTGAAATCAGGTTTATTCTTGGATATAAGCAATTCTAAATACTCTTGATATATAGGTTCAATCTTTGACTTAAAAGAAAATTGAAACTCAGGATTAACTGATAAAATGCTATTTTGAACTTGGTCAAGGCTAACAATAGCTTCTGCATATAACTGAGTTGCCGCCGTACTGTTACCTGTTTGTTTATATAAGCGCCCCAATTGTTGCTGCCACTGATAAGCAATATCAGCTGCTTGTACTGATTTAGCTATGCCTAAAGCTTTTTGAAAATAATTTTCTGCCTTTGAAATTTGATCCAAATCGCTATAAATGCCGGCGAGAATTCCTAGAGCGAAAGATTCTGCCCTTTGATTATTAATTTTTTGTGCCACCTGCCAAGCGTCAAGCGCAGTAGATAGTGCTACTTCTAGTAAATTCTCTTTATTAACAATCTGGCTTAGTTTTTGCTCACTATTAATTTCTTTTAAGCTAATTGCAAAATTAAGTTGGGCATAAATAGATTCAATTGCTGGTAATTGTCGAAATTGAGTAGCTAGCAATTGTGTTACTAATGTCTTGAGACTATCTTGAATATTTAGTCCTTTAATTTCAAAATTTAAATCCTCTGGAGAGGAATGCATCTCTAGCAACAAATTCAATTGATTTAGTTGTGCTGGCAATTGTGTACCAACTTGTTGGTAAAGTTCTAAAGCTTTTTGAAATTTGGATTGCGCGCTATAAAGAGCTTTCTGCTTGCCGATCTCATCATCTGTCGATAGATATTTATTTTTCGCCTCATGATAAAGAGTACGCTCTGTGTTGGCTAAATATAATAGAATCTGATTGTTGAAGTTCGATTTTAAATTAAGACTTTTAGCAAAATCTATTGCTTTTTCAAGTATAATTTCTGAAGTATCTGGTTTCCCAATTAACCGTAGTACATTACCCAGATTTTGTAATCCGAGGACTTGCACTTTTAGCATCGGTTGCTTTTGTAGGGCGTTCCTTAATTGCTTTTCTTGTTCAACAGTAGCAGTCTGTTGAGCAGGACTAGTACAAATCTGTTCAGTCAGCTTTAAAGCTTGAGTAAGAGTTTGGCAAGCTCTCGGATACAAGCCTAAAGTTTGAAGGGCTAAACTTTGGTTAATCAGGGAGCCGTTCATGCCTTCTGAGTTACCTGATTGGCGATAAATTTGGTAAGCCGCTGACCAACTTTGTAGTGCCGCTTGCGCTTGCCCCTGCTGTAGTTGCTCATGTCCTTTCTGGGTAAGCCGAATGGCACTTTGATCTGGGTTTGCAGATAATACTTTGCCGTAAAACGAGATTATTAGCAACAAACTAAGCCCAGCATGTAATAAGAATTTCAAAAGGGTTGGTATCGGACGGAAAAATATAATCCTTGCTCTTGCCATGTGTTTGATTCAGGTGTATCAAGTGGAATTAGAGGGATTCCCCAATCGAGGCGGGCGTTAAAGCGCTCTCCCAATTGGTACTGTAGACCTAGACCGACTGATGCCAATGTTCCTTCCCCTGAAGCGTTGGTTAGTTCATCTGGAGAGCCATTATTCCAAGTTGTGCCAAGATCAAAAAAAGGAATTACCTGCAATTGAGATGTTTGTTCATTCACTATTGGAATACGCACCTCAGCCGAAAATAAAAAACCGTTATCAGTTAGGAAGGCATCTTGTCGATATCCACGTACAGTTTTTGCACCTCCCAAGCCAAACTGCTCCAAAGGAACCAGTGGTCTATCCGCTAATTGCAAATCCGCTCGTAGCAATAAGGATGCGTCTCCAAATCGACGCAGCCATCCGGCTTGACCTTGCCAAGCAAAAAAACGACTATCAGGTGGAGAATCATTAATTGTGGCATCCAATGCTCCAATGCCTAAGCTAAACTGCGATCGCGCAAATACAAGTTCTTGATTGCCTCTAGTAGACCATTCTTGAAAAAACCGCAGAGCGGATATGCGAGTACGCCCCGCCTCATCCGCCCCTCTTGATAAAGCAAAGGGAGTACCGAGTAACTCTGAATCGCTTTCTTGCCTTGATGCAGTGATACCCAGAGCAAATTCAGAGATGGAATTTTCATTTATTTGCAGTAACAAGGGTTGTCGGAAGGTTAGGTTGTAGGCACGGGCATCGCCAATAATATCTAACCGATTGAAAGGTCGTTGGATAACGTTGCTATTAACGGTTGTGTATCCGAGGTGTATAGTTCCTCCATCCGAGTTAATAGGAACAGAGTAGCCAACCTCAAAAGCATTACTACCATCGGTGTTGCGATATCCGAAGCTGAGGCTATCGCCCAGACCAAACAGGTTAGCGTGTGTTAATTGCACTCCCCTCTGGAAGCTACCGATTGCTGGTGAGCGAGAGTTGTCTGCAAAAACCTCAACCCGAAATGGCGGACGTGCTTCGACTTTAACATCTAAAAAAGACTTGCCTAATTGAGAGCCTTGACTTAATTGTGCAGAAATTTTTTCAATTAAAGGGTCGGTTTGTAACAATTGCAAAGTTTTCGCTAATTGATTAGTGTTAACAACTCCTGATGCTACTTTATGCAATTTTGAGCGAACATAATTACGAATATGCTTGTCTCCTGAAATTTTTATATCCTCTAACTTGCCTTCAATGATTTGGATGGTAACTACTGCCCCTTGAGGTTGGATGAATTGGTTAGAAGGGATAAAAGCACCAGATGTTGTATATCCTTTATCAATATAAAATTGAGTGACATCCTTGCGAGCAGCAAGCAATTCGTCAAAAGAAATATCTCTTTCTAAGTAAGGAGCTACAATTTTCTGCAATTGTTGGGAGCTAAATACCGTATTTCCTTTGAATATAATTTTTTTAACTCTAATTTTTGTAGAAAATTGAGCTTCTGTTGTAATTAGTTGACTTTCTTGATTTGGAGTTAACGTTTGTGCTTGAACTGAATTAAAGAATAATTCAATCGAAAAAATACAAAAAATAAATACCCAACAAAAGCTATTTTGATTGTAAATATTTACCATTACTATTCAATTTTTAAGGTAAGTCCCGGGAAATTAAGTATGTTTAATGACCTTGTTATTTTTATTCTTGTTGACCAACTTGATTGCAAGTTGGTGTTGCCTGCGGGGTGTAACCAGTCGTTTCTGGAGTCGGTTCATTAACCAGTCTGAGTGTACCATCCGGATTCCAAACCCAGCCTTGTGCTTCTATATAGTTGTCTTCCGGCTGGACTGGCTGAGATTCTTCTTGGGATGCAGGAATTTTTGATTCATTCGGATCATGCCACCCGATATAACTATAAAGCGGATCGAAAGGGCTAGGCGGAATGCCGCCAGAGCCGATGATAAAAAATTCCCCTGGCGCTGCAATGCTATTTTTTCCGCAAAGGGCCCCAGGTTTTGGAATATTTTCCCCTTCAACAACAACAGCAGTAAGAGTGAAATTCGGCTCGGGGGCGTTGATCTCGACAGTGCCGTTGATTCCTCTTTCGGAACTTGCCGTAATTTTACTGTCAGGAGATAAGAACACACCGGTAGCATTGATTTTGATATTCCCACCTCTTCCCTCGAAGGCATTGGCTGTGATGCCGCTATTTTCTAAGGCAGCTAATGTGTTTGTGTTGATGGTGATGTTGCCGCCGTTGCCACTACCCCCAGCGCTTGTAGTAATGTTGCTGTTACGTAATCGCAAGTCACTAGATTGCAAGTAGATGTTGCCTCCTTCACCAGAGGCTGAAGCTGCTGTGATGCTACCAGTATTATTCAAATTGATAATGTCGGCATTAATTTGCAGAAACCCCGCATTCCCGGCACCTCTGCCCCTTACGGTAACTAAGGCACCATCTCTAACCGACAGCTTTCTAGCTTCAATTGTTAAATTTCCAGATTTTCCAACCCCCCTAGATTGAGATGACAAACCACCTTGACCAAATCTAGAAGAACCCCCGATAATATCTACTGAATCTGCTTTCAGCGATAAATTTCCACCCGAACCCTTTCCAGATGTACCAGTTGAGATGAATGCTCCATCTCGAACAGTTAACCTCTGAGTTGAGAGAGTTATATTGCCGCCAGACCCCGTGGCTCCTGGTTCGACTGAACCTCCTAAGCTACTAGGAAACTTATTCGGTGCTGTTCCAATCACTTCTATCGAATCGGTAGCTGAAACTTCCAAGTTGCCCGCCGAACCTTTACCAAGAGTACCCGTTGATATATGTCCCCCATCTCGGACAATTAACCGTCCAGTTTTAATGATCAAATTGCCGCTATTACCTACAGCTGGTGAGAAACTGGTAGTGTATAAGCCGCTATCAGTGACTTCTGTAGAACCACTCACCTCCACCAACTCATCAGCTAAAACTTCTAAAGAGCCTGCCGCACCCTCGCCTACTGTACCAAGACTTACCTGAGCTCCATCTTTAACTGTTAATCTTCCAGTTTTAATGGTTAATTTGCTTCCAGTACCGCTAGCTCCTGGATAAACTTGAGCGCCCAGAGTAGTAGGAACTCCTTTAGAAGAGACACCACTCAATTCCACCGATAGAGAACCAGCCACTACAAACGTACCCCCCGCTTTTGTTCCCAGAGTATTGTTTTCAATCCGGGAACCATTAGTGAGTATCAAACGCCTTCCGTATAATTGGATATCACCAGCACCGTTTCCACTTGCATCAACTATTGCTTGTTGGGAAAGGTTAATATCTTGAAAGTTTTGGACATCCTCATAGCCTAAAGTCCACCCCATATCTGTCCGAGTCAGGTTGACTAAACCCTCAGCCACGCTGCCCAATTCAATCCGTCCCCCTGCTGTTGACAACCTACCATTTTCTAAAGCTATATCACCGCCCACCAAAGCTAAAGTTTGGTTTGGCTGTACGCGCAGACCACCTTGATCATCTATGTCCACTTTTAGTATTCTTTGTGCATCCCGCTCTGCACGTACAGCATTTTGACCATTTGAGAGTACTTGTATCCTTCCAGGATTAGCCCCAAACCCCAGACCAGTAGGCACACTTACTGTCAGCAGTGGTGTGCTTTGGGGAGTTAGAGCATTGAATTGAGTACCATCAGCAAAATTTAGACTACTTGCTGTACTCCCTATAAACGAACCGCCAATATTTAGGGAGGCATTAGGGCCAAAAATAATTCCATTGGGATTTATTAGAAACAGGTTAGCTGTGCCGTTGGTACGGATTAACCCATCAACGTTTGATACTGAACCACCCGTGACTCGACTAATAATGTTTTGAATGGCAGCAGCATTGTTAAAGAATGCCTCTCTACCAGTAGGAACAGAAAACTCTTGGAAACTGTGGAACAAGTTACTACCAGCTTGAGTTCCCCCTGTGATATTGAAATTATTGCTATCCAATTGAACGTTGGAATTATTTGGAAGAGTGTTGTCTGGGGTTATTTGGGCAGAAGAAGAATTTGTGCCCAAAGCGATCACACCACCAATCGTTACAAAACCTACTAGTTCTAAAAAAGTTTTTGGAAATTTTGAAGCAGGCATAAAGATGACGAACATTCGGGTTTAGTTAGCGGCTGTTTAGCTTGACATCACTGAAGTTCAACTCTGCCGAATCAATTACTTTTCCTCCTTGAAATGCACGAAGAACTTGTCTTTGTAGCAAGTAGTAATTGCCAAATTTTTTGTAAGTATCTTCCGATTCCTCCTCTCCTACAATTTGTTTGGTCTGGAGTTGACGAGAAGTTGTTCGGTAGCGCTTCGCCAAATAGCCTTCTGGTGTATTTTTTATATCTAAAGTATCTACAGTGACAGCACTATTCCCTAATGTGCGATTAATTTGTATTAACTGTCTGTTGAATATTTTATATTTAGCTTCCGTTTTCCCTCCCTGCTCAAAAATTTCCACAGTACCATTGTTATCGGTAGCACCCAGTTTAAAGGTTTTATTCTTATGTTCTTGCTCAAATGGCACTCGTCGGCGGTGAACAACCATCATGCGTAGTGAATTCTCTACATTCTGACGTGCTTGTTCATTACTAATGCCAGTTACCTCCACGCTCATGTCTGAATTTACACGAATATTTCCTTCGTGAGTTTCCTTTCCATGTTTGAACTCTACTGCCGCTGTATATCCTGGAAATTGAGGATTCCAAGTGTAACGATTTTCGTAGGCTTGACGAAAAAGTTCTTGAGCAGAGAGGTTTGGGGTTGAAGAATTGTTTGTCTGCTGCGATAAGAGGACACCCGAACCATATATAGATTCAGCCTTTATTTGAGTTCCAAAACTCAAACTGGCTAGCAGCATACTTACAAAAATACCTAATCGCCAAATTTGGTGCTTTGAGTGGTTTCTCATGGCCATAGTGGGGAATTATTTCAGCTAAAACAGCAGGAGCTTCACATCTACTGTAGAGAGGTGTGGGTTGTTGACTTTGTTAGTTTAGCTTGATTTCAAGCGTGAGTAGAAGCTTTTCTCTGTTCAGATGGAATTTAGTCTCTAGCAGCTAAAGTAGACCGCCCAACACATGCACCCCTAGTATGCCCAAAGCCGCCCAGAAGACGAATAAAAACCTTTGTTGAAAATTTTCTCATTCAAAAACTGTCTATTCCATTGAAAATCAGGACTTTAAGAGTGAATTTAAGCTTTTTTGTCCTTAATGGATTCCAAGAATTTAAAGCTTGGATTATTAGCTTTGAGGATTTATCTTGAGTGCGATCGCCACTCCAACGAACCCAACGTTCTCAAGCATGGTGATTGTGGTAAATGCGCCCCTGATTTTGGTTGAGAGTTCATGATTTGTCTGGCAGGAGCATCTGGCACTGATTCAAACTAGCAGGCTGACGGTGCTTGGCTAGATGCATTGGAGTCTCTGACGGGGGGATTTTGTGTACAAAATTATACCTTAATTTGTGATAATTTGGATCAAAAAAATTAGCTTTCATATGTTCCAATTCTTCTATTCTGAAGTCTACCAAAGGTTTGAACTGTTCTTCTAGACGCCGCAGCTGATTTTTGAGATTTAATTTATACCTATAGTCGGGACTTTGAGCAATTTCCTCCGCTATCAATTGAATCTGGATTTGGAAGCTGAGGTGATCATTGCCAAAGCAAGAATCAATCAGTCCAATTTCCTGAGTAACTTGCGTACTCATCGGCATACAAGTCTCAGTGATCTCAATGGCTTTTTCCTTCCCTACACGTTTTGGCAGTGAGTAAGTCCAGTACTCTGAACCGTATAACCCCATTCTTTTGTAGTGGGGATTCAAAACAATTCCATTACGCGCATATACTAAATAAATCAGCAGCCAGTGCCAGCATGACACCACCAGCAGCGGCGTTCCCTTGGAGAGCTGCAATTGTCAGATGTGTAGTCGTTGTCAGAATTTCGTGAACAAGATCATCCATCGCATTGATATTGTGCCAGGATATGAGTGCAGGATCATCAGCAGCCTCAATCACATTTAGATGGATGCCGTTTGAGAAAAAGTCTTGCCCTCCCATGAGGACAATCATTTTTGTCCGTTGAGAACGCGCGTAAAGGAATGCTTCTTTTAGCCTTTGGCATTGGTCGGTACTCATCGCACCATTGTAGAAGTCGAAGTGTAGATATCCCACCTCGTTCTTTTGTTCATACCAGATTTCTTTAAAAGTACGATGATTGGCAGGAACTTCCAAAGGCAAAGGAGATTCAGGAACATCTTTTAGAAGTTCACCCAACACCATAGCGGCTGGTAGTTTAACGGATGGCTCTTCTGTTTTCTTTTTTAGATGAGAGATCCAGACAGCGCCATTTACTGCTGCGCGACAAATAGCGCCATGACGTTGGGCGATAATCTCACCTGGATTGCCTCTTAAGGTATCTTCTTCCGAAGCGCCGTAAAGGTAATAGTGTTCACCAAAAATTGTATCGAGTAGGCCTGGTTGGCTATCAGCACTACAAATTTTTTTAACAATAGTAGAAATGGTGTCACGCTTCCAGTCAATTGCCCTATTCTTTTGCTTCATATAGGGACGAAGACAACCTTTGACGTCTTTTCGACTGTAATCCAAAGGCTCCGGTACAAACCATCCGTTTTGGAATTTCTCTATTGTTTCCAAAATAGCCTTGATAGCAGCTTCTGTAACTTCAGTTCTGTACAAACTACTCTTGGTAGCTGCTCGCATCTGAAAATCACATGACGCCCAGATGTCACCAGCATCAAACTCTGCGCTTGCCTGTAATGCTGTAACTCCCCACTCTTGTGCATCGGTCATGATCGCCCAATCTAAAGAAGAAGGCCCTCTATCTCCTTTAATGCCAGGGTGAATAA
This sequence comes from Pelatocladus sp. BLCC-F211, assembly GCF_041928655.1. Classification (NCBI taxonomy): domain Bacteria; kingdom Bacillati; phylum Cyanobacteriota; class Cyanophyceae; order Nostocales; family Hapalosiphonaceae; genus Pelatocladus; species Pelatocladus sp. BLCC-F211. The sequence goes on from NZ_JBHFLM010000177.1 coordinate 28,972, forward strand.
TAATGCAAGTATGATTTCGCCAAACTTCCGGCGGGATTGCTGTTTTCAAAAACGGAGCGATTATCAAATCTGGTTTGTATAGCTCGACTGCTTCTATCGTCACCTTGTCGTTCAAAGCTAGTTCGATAGAAACTTCGTGACCTCGATAAACAAGTTCTACATGGGTTCGTTGAGTCAAGCTATTGTAAGCCGTTGCTAGCAAAAGAATTTTCACAATTACTCCGGATTAGATATTGAAGCTTTATCTAAAGATAGATAAATTAGAAAATCCCCGATAGATAAACTATCGGGGATTAAGTTTCCAATACGTTTCCTATACGTACTTCAGTGGTTGGTTTGTTGACCAGTAATTTCAAGCTAACATTTTTCTTTGTTTTGTGTAAAGTGACAATTCAAAATAATTTACTGAAATTGGAAAATTGAGTTGATATGAGAAATAGAAAAAGCCCGATATTCATCCATCGGGATTAACGTTTACAGGCATGGAGTTTCAACTAATTTCAACTAAGTTTAACTACATCTTGCTCATCGTCGCTACTAAATAAACATACTATATCTGAATAAAAAAGCAAAATAATTTGTGTAAATGTTGCCCATTGGGGAACATTTTGAATGTTGCCCATTGGGGAACATTCAAAAATGAGAGATATTGTCCAAAGGAAAAATGTTGCCCAATGGGGAAACATTTTTATAGTCTGATTATTTTCGCCCTGGACTCACGGGAGAAAAGGTGCTGTGACCTTCGATTCAATTAGAAAAAGAGCCAGGCTTGGCAGTGCAAAGCTTTGCGCTGCCCTCATATCAGATAAATCTGGAGGCTAGTCGATTAATTAATATAAATAGAAAAACCCCAATGATTTAAACATCGGGGTTCACGTTAACAATAGTGAGTTTAATTGATTTAACGTAAGCATGTTAGCTACTGAATACAATAAAATATTTCACTTAAAAATGCAAAATAATTTGTGTAAATGTTACCCACTGGGCAACATTATAATTCATACTTCGTAATTATTACCCCTAATTAAGAATTACGAATTAAGATATCTCTCAGTGGGAAATATTTTTATAATTTATGATTTTTCGTTAACAAGAGATGCTAATCTAAAATCTAAAGCAAGAGGTGTCATTTTATGTCACCTACTAGCTGACATAAAATGACACATGTTCCCCCGGCAGGGGGACACTTTCATAATTCTGATTATTTTTAGAAAATTTTTGTACCACATTTAGCGCTTAAAAAGGGGAGGCTGCGTTTGAATTCAAAATGCTGTCAGGCAAAATTCACGTATTGTTTCTTGAATTTTCCCTGACAGCATTTTGAATTTTGAGTTGAATTAATCGCTACATTTTTCCTGGAAAAAAACGGACAAACATGCGTAGTTTTTTGGCTCATTCCAAAGAAGCCAGCCCAAATGTCTACAATCGCCCCTCACCTGAACTAGAGGAGCAGCAGTCCAGTAAAGAACTTGAGCAAAAGATTTGTCTGTTGCGAAACAAGGAAGCAAAATTTTATGAGTTAGGAAAGGTCTTAAGAGAATTGAGGGACAAAAAACTCTATGCTGCCACTCACAAGACATTCAAGGACTACTGTAAGAGTTTTGGTCTTGGGAATCGGTATGTTTACCTGTTGATTGCAGCTGCAGCTGTTGTTGACAATCTTGCTCAAAGATGTCCGCCGGGGTCGCCATTGCCGACAAGCGAACGTCAGATTCGTCCTCTTTTGAGATTGCCACTTGAGCAACAGTGCATGGTCTGGCAAGAAGCAATTGCTCTTGCATCAGGTCAGGTTCCGACATGTCGCATCGTTGAGGAGGTTGTCCAGCAAAAAAAGCGTACAGTCGGTGAAATCTCTTCTTGCCTTACATCCTGGTAAAGACGAAAAATTTCGTGTCTCTACATTTTTTTGGAGAAGTTTATTTTTTTTGATGCCCGTGAATTCTAAACAACCGCATTCCGTTGAGTGTTACAAGCAACGATGTACCCGTATCTGCTAAGATGGCGATCGCCAGCCCAACAAAGCCAAAAGTTCCCAACCAAAGAAACACAGCCTTTGTCACCAGGGAAAAGATGACATTCTGTCGAATTATAGATAGAGTGCGGCGGCTTAAGTTTACTGCATAAGCAAGCTTTGTAAGATCGTTTCCAACTAGAACCACATCTGCTGTCTCCAGAGCAATATCAATTCCACCCACAGCAAAGCTGATATCGGCAGCAGCCAAGGCTGGAGCATCGTTGATACCATCCCCAACCATACCTACTACTCCTACTTGACGCAGCCGTTGAATTACTTGCAACTTGTCTTGTGGTAATAATTGCGCTCTTAAATCTGTGATTCCAAGTTCTTGGGCAATAGTCATCGCAACAGTGCTGCGATCGCCAGTTAGCATCATCAGCCGCTTGACCCCAAGGTTTTTTAATTGCCGCACAGCTTCTTTTACTTCTAGCCTTAATCCATCTGCCAGTGCGATGACTCCCAGTAGTCCGTGGTCACAACCTACTAGTACCGGAGTTAGACCCATCCGTTCAATATGAGACAAGAAAAATTCAGCTTGGACAGACAAGGAAATTTGCTGGTCTGCGAACAGGCGTTGATTGCCAACGAAGTACATTTGCTCGCCGAGGCTCCCCTGAACTCCTTTACCAGGCAGCACAGCAAAATTAATAGGTGTTTTCAACTCTATTTTTTGTTCGATCGCCTTCGCTACGATTACCTTGGCAAGCGGGTGTTCTGATTTTTGCTCCAGTGAAGCTGCGATCGGTAACACCAAACCCGAGCCAAAATCAAAAACCTTTTGGACAATAGGTTGTCCTTGCGTAATCGTACCAGTCTTGTCAAAGGCCAGTATAGTAAGTCGTCCGGCAGTCTCTAATGCATTACCGCCTTTGAACAAAACACCTTGGCGGGTTGCTGCACCGATGGCGCTGACAATCGAAACAGGTGTCGAAATAACCAAAGCACAGGGACAGGCAATCACCAGCAATACCAGCGCTCGATGGAACCAAACATTGAAAGGTTGGGCGAAAGCCAAAGGCGGGATTAGGGCGATCGCCATCGCGCTGATGATGACAATTGGAGTATATATGGCTGCAAACTTATCTACCCACTGCTGTGTGGGAGCGCGGCTTTCTTGGGCTTGCTCCACTAGATGAATAATTTTAGCAACGGTGGTATCGTCAACTGTGTGGGTAACTTTGATTTCCAGAAAACCAGTCTGATTTAATGTTCCCGCAAAAACGGTGTCGTCAGGAGCTTTATCTTCTGGAATTGATTCTCCCGTGATTGGAGATTGATCAATAGCGCTGCTGCCAGAAACAACTACACCATCCAACGGAATGCGCTGCCCTGGTCGAATCGTCAAAGTTTCGCCAACTTGGACGCTCTTTACCGGAACAGTCACCTCCTGACCATTTCGTTTGACAGTAGCTGTAGGGGGAGTCAAATCCATTAGAGCGCGAATCGCATTGCGGGTACGACCAAAAGTAAAAATTTGCAGTGTCGTGCCTAAAGAAAACAAAAAGACCGTCAACGCTCCTTCAAACCAATCGCCTAGAGCTACCGCCCCAACCACTGAGATAGTCATCAATAAGTTCATATCTGCGCGGCGCAGGCGTAACTCAAACAAACCTGCCCGTGCAATTGGATACCCAGCAACTGCTATGCCAACGCCATAAAAGGCTGGCCAAAGGGGTGAAGCTAAATATTGAGCAAGTAAGCCTAACGCTAACCCTATTCCTGCAAGAATAACACTCTGTCCTCGGTGGTTAGTAATCCAGAATTTCCAGCTTGTTGGATCGGACTTTTGGTTTGGCTTGTTTACCGCATTGTCCCCATTGTGATACGTGGAAGACCTTGTTATAGGTCTTCGATGGTGAGGATGTTCGTGGTCATGATCACAATAATCAGTGTGATGGTAGGAACTTGCCTCAACACTCTCTTCAACCGTATAACCCAAATCTTTAACCCGGTCAAAAATTGCAGTTTCACTCACCAGTTGCAAATCGTAGGATACTTGTAATTTTTCAGTTGCAAAGCTAACGGAGGCTTCTGTCACACCATGTAACTGCTGCAAGCCGACCTCAATTGTCTTGGCACAACCACCACAATCCATACCGCCGATTTTTGCTTGTAGGGATTTAACACAATCTAAATCTTGATTTACCATTTCTCGTCTGGGCAGCTAGAAGCCTCAAGATTTGCTTTGACCGTCATTAAACACCCGCAGATGATGCAACGCTTCTCGGAGGCATTAAACTTATCGCAATTAGCACAGCACTCTAACCTTTTTTCAACTGTACTTTTTTCTGCAAGAATTTTATCTCCACCTAATCCTTGCTTGGCAGTTTTATATGCTTCTGAAAGCAGATTTTTGAGCATTTGATGATGACTTGGATAGGAAGATGTAGTCTTTTCCATACGTATAAATAATTGTTTTAGATGGTAGTTGGATATCATTTATATTCTTTATATAGAGAGAATGAATATAAAGGAGTATCAGGGTGCTTAGTTTAAGAATTCAGAGATTGATGGACAAAAGTGCGATCACGCTTTCGACTGCATGTGCAATCCATTGTCTGTTGTTACCCCTTATACTCGTTGCCCTTCCGGCACTAGGAAGCACTTTTGTTGGCAGCGAAAGCTTTCATCGTTTTCTGATATGGTTTGTCTTTCCTATCAGTGTGTTAGCTTTAGTACAAGGTTGTCGTCGCCACAAAAACCGAATAGTTCTAGTGTCTGGTGTTTTGGGATTAGCGCTTCTAGTGGCAACAGCATTTTTTGGACACGAAGTGTTGAGTGAAGACGGTGAGCGTTTTGCGACAGTGCTAGGAGCAACAGTTTTAGCGTTTGGGCATTTTCATAACTACAGGTTGTGCCGTAAAAACAAATGCTGTCAGTAACATAGATAGTTCATCACTATCTGGTTAGGGATCTCCAAATAATAAAATGCCCAGCCGTCGAGGCGCGCCCTTCAGGCGAAAGCGCCTAAATCTTTGGGCTTGGCCAAAATATATTTAATACGGCTGGGCATTTTATTACTTGGAAGTGCCTTAGAGTCAATGGGCGGATGATACCGCTCATCGATTCTAACCAACAACACAGTTGACCTTACCGCATTGCCCCTGAATGATACTGGAAGACTTCGTTACTCAAACAAGATAGACAGTGTTCGGTACGATGGGAAAAAACGCATACTCATACCACATTGTCCAGACAAAACTACGAATCCATCTTTGACGTTTTTCGGGGCTTAATTCATACTCAAAAGCTCCTTGCGCTACATCAATCGAGGATAAGAACGAGTTACAGCCGCATCCGTGGTGATAGGTAAAACCGTATTTAGAAGCAATATTCTGGATCTTCATTTGTATAGCAAATACCTTGCAAGCGTGAAGGGCTGCATCCCAAGGGCGTTTGTGTTCGCGATCACGCTCGTCGAATCTTAAAGCACGTTCTTCAAACACATGATCCCGGTAAAACGGAGCTAGATGCACATGGTAGAAGCTTGCAGGAAGTTCGTAACCAAACTCTTGAAACAGATCCATGCCAATGCAAGCAACATTAAACGAATTAGTGTCCTCTACTTTTGATTCTAGAATTTCTCTGAAATTAGGATAGTTATGAATTTGAAAATCCTGCCCGTAAAATTCAAGAGTTTCTTTCGCTAACTGTGCAAATATTTGGGAGAAAGCTGGCTTGAGATGAGCTAAATCTTTTCGCTCGTTAAATAAATCAACGTCACCATGCTCCAACTTGTATTGGAACAACTGTGCCATTTCAACATAGCTTTGGGTGTCAGCAAGTCCGACATTTGCTCTTCCCTTGGCAATGTCTTGCCACACAGGAGGTAGTTGAGAAACATGAACTGCACTTTCAGAAGCAATTTCTTGAACAAGATTATCTGTATTATTTGGAGCATCAATAAGAAACATAGTCACCTTTGAGCAAAAAACTAGTAATTAAAATTGAGTTTATCCAAATATTTAATTATTGGCAATCGAATTTTTTAAAAATAATAAAAAAGTGATCCAATGGATCACTTTTGGCGTCTCTGTCGTAAATTACTCAAAAGTGATCCATTGGATCACTTTTGAGTAAATTTTTAGTAATATTTCAATTTTTCTGATGAAAATATGAGTTAAAATGCTGCTTGTTCGTTATCTTTTATGCTGCTTAAAAAAACAGGACAGCAAACCACGTAGTCTACTGGGTAAGGAGTGCGAAATAAAATAGGGAACTGAAGCAAGAAAATGTAAAAATGTTCCCCAGTGGGGAACATGATAATTCATAATTCGTAATTAGGGATAATAATTACTAATTACGAAACCCCAAATTATTTAGATGCTCTTGATTTTTCTTGTATGGAGTTTGAATTAGGTTGGAGACGAGTCATTGAACCAAGAAATGCAGGGGCGAACCCTCTATAACTCGACTAGCCCGCGCATTGTCCCCTCCCAAATTGGGTTTCATTCAGACTGGAAAATAAGCCCAGCCTTAATAAAATATGCGACATGCCTACTTGACTTATCGAATTAACCCAGAAGGCTGGGCTTATTTTTTGTATCACATCCCAAGGCAGGCTTGTATTACTATCATCCGGTTAGCCCGACGAGTTATCTTCCAACAGAAGCCTGCCCAATTTTGGTACATGGAAGCCCCTCGACCCCTGGATTTATCGATGGGGACAGCACCCATAAAGGGCGCTGTGCTTCCTTTCGCCCCTGCATTTCTAATCGTTTCATCCCAGACAGTTTCTATTTGAATTCACCCATTCACGCACGATTTCTGAAAATTTGAATTTTGAATTGAATGAAGCTGTTTGTTTCTTCGTTTCTCAAGCTTCTCCAAAAAGCCTCAGTTGGTTTCAATCTCATGAAGAATTTTAATTTCCTTCGTAGTCCCCGTAAGAACAGTTATACTCAAAAACTTTCAGGCAGTTTCCTAGTTCTATATTTGTGTGCAATAGGAGTAACAGTTGTTGGAATAGTTTTGGGTTTAATGCGAAATACTAGTCTTGCTGAGAATAGTTTTGCAGTATTTAGCTTGCTTGTACTGGGAACAGTAGAAATAATCTGGAAACACAAGCTCTCTAAGCGATTCAACAAACTATTGTTGACAGGGATTAGTACTTTTTACATGGTTAATAGGTTGTCAGCCCCAGCTAATGCACAGTTTTTTCAAAATGCAGAAACTTGGATGACTTCAAACTTTCAAGGTGCAGGACAAGCAATTCCTTTAGTATTCAATGTGCTGCGGGGATTGTTTTTACTTTACTTAGGAATTTCTTTAGTGAAGATCATTCAGGCAACCAGACAAGAAGAGGACTGGCAAAATTTGGCCAGAACACCAATGATTATTTTGGTTGCAGTAACGGTGGGAGATATCTTAACACAATTGATTATTGGCACAGGTGCTACTACCACTCCATGACCTTCGATTTAATGTGTTCCAAAAAAAGGAGACTGTGATCTGGGAAATTAACATGTCCGAGCCAAAACCTAAATACCGCACAGTTAACGTAACAGTTGGTAAACAACCGAATATAGGGCCATTCCCATCTGACCAAGTAATACCTTGGATAATTATTAGTGGGGTTTCCTATTTTTTAGGGCGTGGGCTGCTAAAACTCAACTGGATTTGGACTTGTGGAATAGCAGCTTGGGGAATATCCACTTGGTGGGTACTAACAGCCAATGGAGCTTGGCGAATATTATCTAAGTTTATTGATACTCCTAACTGGGTACGAGTACGAGTGCCTTACCAACGAATTTGTACCTGGAGAGGGAACAGGAAACAGGGAACAGGCAACAGGAAAGACTTGTAACTGTTAAAAGTTAAGGAGGCGAAAGTGACTGCAACTTCAAGAGGCAACAACAAACAAGGCAAGCGGGTAGTAGAGAACGGAGAGCGCAAAGTACGGCTTTCTCCCTTAGAAGATGGCTTTAGTTTGGTATCAATGTTGCAATTGAATCTGCAAGAGCGTTCTGTTGGTGCGTATGTACTTCGCAAAGGTATGAATAACTACCTAATTAACTTTGGCTTTGAGTGTAAAGGAATTCATAACTCGTTGCGTAGTGAGCAAATCTCACCGGTCTTCGATGCCATTGACGCAGGACTAAAAGATTTACCACAAGGAGAACGGCTGACAATACATTTAAGCTCGTTCACGGACGATAGGGAACGTCAACAACAGTTGAAATCCCTTATAAAACAAGCGCCCAACGAAGAATTGCAATATCTGCTTATGGGCTCACGCTCTCGTTTGAGTCAACTAACACAACAAGGTATTCGCAAACCCAAACAATTGAGGCTGTACTGTTCCTACACACTAGAGGGCCAAACACAGGGTACAACCGATGTCATAGAAAAGCTGATTGCCAAACTCGAACGAACTTGGAAGTCGTTTACTGGGCAATTGGAGGAAATTCAATTTACCCAGATTGAACGCCTGCTTTATACATCTTTCACCGATGGATTCCAATTGTGGGAACAGTTATTATCCAACAAAATGGGCTTAGATATCCGCCCGTTAAGCGCATCTGAGCTTTGGGAAACCCTGTGGCAACGGTTCAACGACACGCCTCCACGCCCAGTTCCCCAGTTGTTAGTTTTAGATGAAGACGGATTGCGTGAGGAAGTCTATTCAGAAGTCCATCCCACCTCTTTATTAATGGAAAGTTCCTCATCAGTTCCAGTTGCCGACAGACGTTGGGTACATATCAAAGGGAAGTACATAGGAGCGCTTACCTTTGTTGATAAGCCTGGTGGTTGGGCAGACAAAGAACATCAACTACGCTACCTGTGGGAGGTACTAAGCAGAGAACGAATTTATGACACCGAAATTTACGCACAGCTGACACGAGCAAACGATGCATTGGTTAAAACCAATATGCAGCGCCTGACCAAACAATCGCAAACAGCATCACAAATAGCGGCAGAAGGAAACTCGATAGACGTCAAAGCAACACTAAATATCAAGAAAAGCGTAGCCGCTCAAGAGGAATTGTACGAGGGAGCAGTTCCAATTCACACAGCTGTTGTATTTTTGGTACATCGCTCAAGCCGAGAACAACTTGATGAAGCTTGTCGTTATTTGGAATCTTGTTTTTTACGTCCTGCTTGGGTGGTGCGTGAGACAGAATATCCTTGGCGGGTATGGTTGCAGACTTTTCCAATCACCTGGGAACGTTTAATGGCAGTTCCCTATAATCGACGACTGGTTTATTTGAGTTCGGAAATTCCGGGTTTGATGCCCCTAGTCCGGACTAAAAGTGGTGATGATACAGGTTTTGAACTCATCGCCTCCGAAGGTGGCACACCCGTATTCGTTGATCTTTACACCCAGCACAAAAATTTAGGATTATTCGGTACAACGCGCAGTGGTAAGTCAGTAGCAGCGGCAGGAATTCTCACTTATGCCCTCGCAGTAGGAATGCCCGTCGTGGCAATGGATTATCCCAAGCCTGATGGCAGTAGTACTTTCACAGATTACACCCAATTTATGGGCAGTGATGGCGCTTATTTTGATATTGGTAAAGAGTCGAGTAATCTATTTGAGTTGCCTAACTTAGGTAATCTAGACCCGAAATTACAGCAAGAACGTTTTGAAGATTATAAAGATTTCTTGCAAACAGCCCTGTTGGCAATGATTGTTGGTTCCAAACGTGGTGAAGGAATGCAAGAAAAAATAGCAACTGATACAGTGCGCTCAATCCTAGCATTGGCAATTAAAGCATTCTTCAGTGATGACCAAATACGCGATCGCTATGCCGCAGCATTTACCTGTGGCTTTGGTTCCCCTGAGTGGGAAGCAATGCCTACGCTGGTGGACTTCTTAAGCTATTGTTCTTACTCTAGACTTAGACTAGAAGCCAACTCTAGCAATGTCAAAGCAGCTTTAGAACAAGTGAAATTACGTTTGCGCTTTTGGTTGGAGTCAAGAGTGGGGAAGGCAATCTCAAGGCCTTCTACATTTAATAGTGATGCTAGGTTGCTTATCTTTGCACTACGCAACTTGTCCAATGATGAAGATGCAGCAATCTTAAGTTTGAGCGCCTACAGTGCAGCATTGCGTCGGGCGCTGGCTGCTCCGGCGAGTGTCTTTTTTATTGATGAAAGTCCAATCCTGTTTGAGTACGATTCGATCGCAGCTCTAGTTGGTAGGCTGTGTGCTAACGGTGCAAAAGCAGGGATACGAGTGATAATATCCGCCCAAGACCCTGATACGATTGCCCAATCTCCTAGTGGGGCAAAGATTTTTCAAAACTTAACAACTCGCCTGATTGGTCGGATTCAACCGTCAGCAATCGATAGTTTTGTACAAATTCTCAAGTACCCCAAAGAGATTATCAGCCGTAATGCAACAGAGAGCTTTTTCCCAAAAAAGGAGGGTGTTTACTCTCAATGGCTTCTGGACGACAACGGTGTATTCACTTTCTGTCGTTATTATCCAGCCTTTAACTTGTTAGCAGTAGTGGCGAACAATCCTCATGAACAACACCAAAGAACAGCAGCCTTATCGCGCTATCCCGATAAGTTTATTGCGTTGACAGAGTTTTCAAAGCAATTAATCGCAACTAGATAAAATTATTCTTTTATGAACAAACTAAAACGACGAATTATATGTACTTTAGTAGGAGCGTGTGCCATTTCTACAATTGGAATCAATAGCGCTCATGCATTAGAGTTGGAAGGAGTCTTTGCTCAACTGCAATCTTTGTTGAATGATTGGAATAATTATGTCTCCTCTATTCTGAGTGAACAACTCGAGCCGCTAGTCAAATCTTTGGGAGAAGACTTGCAAGTAGCAATTGACGAGGCGATCGGTGAATTGGGTTTACCTGACCCGACTCAAACAAGAAAACAAATAGAAGAAATTGCAGCGAACTCTAATACATCTATCAATGAAGTTGAGCGGGCAACAAACGAAATTGACCGCCAAATTACCCGTGCAGTAGTTGATGGAACGTTGAGCAAAGAAGGTCAACAGCGAACTAAAGAGCAGATAAGCCAGACGCAAACTTCAATTCAACAAGTCCAACAGCAAGCTCAAGATGCCCAACAAGAGGTGGTGACTCAAAATATTATGAAAAAGATTGCGACTCAAAATGCTCAAATCGGTGAAATTTTAGGTTCACTGCGGGCAGATGGACTAAGGATGCAGCAATCTCAAGACTTAGCTAATGTCAACCTAACCAATATTTCTCGTTCGTTGGATGGGCAAAAATTAGGACAACAGAAAGAAACGGTAGGTCAAGGTTTCAATAATTTAAGGATTGCAACACAAGCAAGGTTGTTTTAAAAGAGGTTGTATCCAATATGTCGTTCCTGCTGTTGAAATTTGGACTCATCATTGCTCAAACCCAACAAAATCCGAACCCAGGGCAGGCAGCATCTACCATTACTAATGATGGTGTGACTGCCTCCGTTGCAGTAGCACAGGCAATGGATAAACTCTGGGACTCGGTACTTGATGGTGATTTGTACGGTGCGATCGCCAACGTTGGGGTACTTTTTGCACTGGGAACTCTGCTGATTTTTATGGTTCAGTGGGTACGGGAAATATTGGATGGTGAAAGTTCCAAAGCTTTTACGGATATGATTTATCCAATACTGGTAATTTACTTACTCTCCAACAATGCCGAACCATTAGCATCTGCTACAAAAGGTTTGAGAAGAATTATCAACCAAACAAATACAACGCTTCTAAAAACGACATCATCATCAATACAACTACAAGAAGCGTATCAAAAAGTTATGGCTAAAGGTGGGCGTGAAGATTTGATCGCAGCTTTGCAAGACCAATGTAAATCAATAGCAGATCCAAAAGAAGAATCTTCCTGTCTAGAAAAAGCTGCTAAACAAGCTCAAGAGATAGCAGGAGATGATAAAGGATGGTTCAATGGAGTCCAAGAATTCTTAAATACAAATATTTTTCAGCTATTCATCAGAGGGTTTTTGTTTACTGTTGGTCTTGGGTTTCAATGGATTGTAGAGATGTCATTATTGTTGACTGCACTCATGGGGCCTTTAGCAGTGGGTGGATCGTTGTTACCTGTTGGTAAAAAATCAATTTTTGCTTGGCTTGTAGGTTTCTTTTCAGTAGGGCTAGTAAAGCTTTCTTACAATATTATTTGTGGTTTAGTAGCAACTTTGATATTTCTTACAAACAATCCTTTACAAGACCCAATGCTTCTTCCAGTTGTAACAGGTTTGCTAGCCCCATTTTTATCAGTATTTTTAGCAACTGGTAGTGGCATAGCAGTTTTTAATAGTCTGTCTACTTTTAGTTTGAATGGAATATCTTTAGTTGCGAAAAACTTGTTGAAAGTAAGTAGATGAATCAGAGATTTATGCGGAAACAGAAGAGTAGATAATTATCCAAATAATCAGAGAATCAAAGATGAATGAGCATGAGAGTTTAACGAAATCAAAAATTAATGATGTGAAAAACAAAAGATTGCGGTTTTTAAATCGCTCTGAGCGAAAAGATTTTAATGTAGACACTTTAGCATTATTTGCAGTTAGTACTTTTGGATTACACATTCTTACCTTTTTTATATTAATTCTATTGTACGGTTCCTATTCCACTCTCAGTAAGAAAGAACCTCCCTCTTTAGTACAACTACAAGATGGGAAATCAATTAAAGCTATTCCATTGGGAAGCAAGGAGCGCACTGATCAAGTAGTAATGCGCTTTGTAAATGACACAATAATATTAATGATGAATGGCTCTGGTAGCTTAGGTGCAATTACGGCAGAAGAAGCACCTAGATCAAAGATAGATCCTGGTATTGATATTGACGTCGGAAGGAAAGTTACAACTAGTGCATGGCAAGCTGCTAATGCTTTGTCAGAAGACTTTAGAAAAGAATTTTTGAAATTGCTTGCTGATATGACTCCACCAGGAGTATTTAAGGGAACGGCTCAAATGGTGTTAATACCTCTTTCAATTCAACCACCAGAGAAAATAGGTTCAGGTAAATGGAAAGTAAAAATGGTCGCTAACTTAACAATATATAGCCAAGGAGATAATTTAGGAGAAGTGATTCCATTTAACAAAGAAATTTTTGTTCAAGCAGTAGAAGTACCAGACCCACCTGTAGAAATGACAGGACTAACAGCAGTAATTTATGGAGTGCGAAGTTCTGGCTTAGAAATTTATGCGATTCGGGATCTAAGAGAGGAGAATTTGTGATGAGTAATGGAGTAGATAAACAGCTAGATGAGGGTCTTCCACGTAGAAAAAACAGGCAGGTAAAAATTGAATATTCAATTGACCCATCGATTAATCAAGGGGTTTCTAAGCCTGCCTGTTTTTCTGGGGACAATGCTGATGAATCACAAAAATTATCAGCCCCCAGAGAATGGAATGAAGTAGAATTCGCTAATTTATTAAATGTTAAAGATGATAGTGTTAATGATGAAATAGAACAAGAGCAACCAACAGAACAGCAAACTTCATATATTAATCATAATGTCGTTGCTCAAAGAGAATTATTTGATGATCCTCACAGTGGCAAGACTCAGCCGACTTTAGCAAGTAATCCGTTTGCGAAGTTTGGCACGGTAGGTTTGGGCTTTGGAGTGATTTTCGTGATTGCGGCTTCAGTTGTTAGCAGAATTATGGGTACACCTAGAGTTGCACCCCCGATGGTGAAAACTACACCAGAAGCAAAACCGGAGGTTGTAGTAGCAGAAAAACAAGAAGTAGAAACTGGGAAATACAAAGCCCAAGTGGCTTTAGATGAACAAGCACGAACAATTAAAGTATTGAAAAGTTCTAAAAGTCTCAAAACTTCTGCAACCAAACCTAATTCTCAAGCTAAGAATGAGGTGAATAAACAAACTACGCTCCAGGCAACCTCACCTTCCCAAGTTAAAACTTCCCATAACAAACAGCGCATACCTCCAACAGAACTTTATCGTTATCAGCAAGCAACCATTTCTCAACCTCAACCCACAGTAAATCCAGTACCAACTCGTAAACAATCTACTTCCCCAACTACTGATCCACAGCAACAATGGTTGGCTGCTGCCAATGTTGGTAGTTTAAATCTGGGAAATAATGATTCGGTACAACCTACTAATAATACAGAAATACAAAATGCGGTAAGTCAACAAACAGATAATCAAACCAATACATTAAATCAAAATTATCATTATCAATATACAGGTAAACAAATTTTAGTAGGCAGCCGTACTTTGGGAGTTTTAGAAACTCCAATTGTTTGGTCTGTTCGTAGTAATAACATTGAACAGAAATATTTAATTAGACTGACTCAACCGCTCAAAGCTGATGATAACTCGGTAAGTATACCTGGTAATTCTTATATCGTAGTGAAGATAAATAACGCGACGACTGGAGAGTTAGTGCAACTCACTGCAATCTCAGCACTTGTGAATGAAAATGGTAGAGTCCAAGAAAAAACTATTCCTGAAAATACAATTTTAGTTTTAGGTAAAAAAGGAGAAGTCCTTAGAGGAAAAACTAAAAAAGGTAGCACACTTGCAGGAGATTTAATGGCTTCGGTACTATCAGGTGTAGGTCAAGCTGCTGAAATTTATAACAGACAGGATAATGAAATTAATATATCTGGAGATACTACTATAGTGACTTCATCAGATAGGCGTAATCTTGGGGCTGGTTTTGCAGAAGGTAGTTTTAAAGAAATGGTACGCAGAATGCAAACAGCAAACCAGCAAAGATTGCAATCAATGCAATCACAGCCAAAAGTTTATGTAATAGAACAAGGGACACCTGTGCAATTATTTGTAAATCAAACGGTTCTATTATGAAGTGCATAACTATGGGAGCAAATCAATGCGTTATATTATTAATCATCAGTTTAACTTACGTTTGGGCTGGTCGAGTTAGCGCTCTGCCAATTAGAGAAGTCTACTCGCAGGATGCTCAGGGAATTAGTGGATTAAATGTTGAATTAAAAGTGCATCCTGGATATGGATTAACTATCAATTTTATTCCTACGAATGAGAAAATTAACCAGGTATGGATTGGCGATCCTTCTCACTTTGCGTTTACTTCTAATGGTGGTTGTACACACACAAACGAAGTAAATCAGGAATGCTCAAATGAAAACGCAACAGTTTTATTTCTTCGCCAAATCAAGCCTATAAATTTCCCAAATCTTATCGCTAGCAAAGACGGAAGTACACAGTTAACAGTAATCACAAGTGATGATAGTGGTCAACAAAAACAATATCTGTTCCGTCTGATTCCAGCATCAGGTAAACCTGCGTATACAAGTTTAGTTATTAAGCCAGATTCAGAAAAGCCTAAACCATTATTGTTAGAAACTAATATCAAAAATGGGAGGAATAGATGAGAATTATAAGAATATTAGCTGTTAGTACTATTTTAACGACATTTTTTTCTGGAAATCCTTTAGTTTATGCGGATGAAACAATTCCAACTGTGACTAGAAATAATGGCGATTATCAATTAAAAACAGTCGATTGGTCAAGAATCAATTGGGCGAATCTATCACCTGTAGAGCAACCAGGCTACATCAAAGTTCCCCAAAATGTAGCACAGAAAATAGGGTATGACCCTTCTCGTTCATGGTCGGCAGGTCAAAAACTGGACTCAATTATCATGCTTGGGGACGTAGATGATGCTTTTAAGCTTAGTTCTGTAAGTCTCAAAAATATATCTGCAATTGTGCCAACCAACTACTCACAGCAAAAACTAGAAGATTTTGGACTAATGAAGTGGCAGACAATAGCAAGCTTAGTCAAAGCAATTCCCCAGTTGGGGAATCTCGATGTCAGTCAGGTTAAGCCAATAAAGGATTTGTTGGCACTCTCTGGCATTACAGGCAATGGTGATCTCGCATCATATCTACAATCCAATCCAACAGCAGCCAATCTCCCTTTTAGTAAACTAGATTTGAACCGATACTCCATCAATTCAATTCCTGGGTTGGCTACAACGCAGCTTGATGAATTTAAAGACTGGCAACAAAGCCTCATAAAAGAAGTACCTGGACTCAACCAAGTTCCATTTGACCGAATGCCACAACCAATCTCAGATGGAAATGATGTAATTGGTGTTGCATCTTTAGTTTTGGGACAAGTTGAACATGGAGATCCAATGGTAGGTTCTGGTCAATTCGTCTCTGGCAGAGTTAATAGCAATGATGTTACAGTTTCAATTCCTTGTAATGTTGGTGCAGAATGTTCCTATCTAGAACTTGGTGACTTAGCAGGTTCAAGCGGGGGTTTGTATGGTAAGCGTTGGGTTAGTGGTTCATCCCAGAAGGTAAAAGGTGGATTCGGAATTTTAGCTAACGTCAACGGTGGATTGGAACCGACAGGAAGGCTAGTTTATGGTAATGCATTCAAAGTTGTACTGACTGGAGTTTCGGAATCTACTGGCACAGCAGACTTTGGGTTGTATTTCAGATTCTGCACCCATATCCCATTCAGTGGTAAAACTTGCACCCCCTATTTCATTGGCCCAGTACCCTGGATAACAGTTAAAGAGAATGATCTTGTGGTCGTAGGAACTGGTCAATGAAGAAGGCAGAAGTACGAAGGGTGCGACTCGTTCTAGAGCAAATACATAACTCTAGGTGAGAACGTCAAGGACAGAACCTTGAAAAGCTCATAACTGATTTACGGATGGAGGTGTAAGCCCTCCTCTGTAAGGGACACAGTAACTCCCAATCTGCCCACAATGACTAGACTCGGAATTCTAGAGGTTGAAGCTGGGGTCAGGGCGCAATCAGAGCCAAAGCAGATAAGGCACACTGGCGCTAAAGGGGAGACGGCATGGTTAAACATAACCTAAAAAAGCGTCTTAACTTCATTCGGCAATCTGAATCAAAATGCTGAAATTACATCCTAATCTCGCGGAGGTATCCTTCGGCTATCCGCTATCCCTATGAGATGGATGTAGGCGAAGTGGCTAAACCTAACCCGTCAAAACAATCTGTAAATCGGAACGAGGAAAAACGATGGTGAAGTCTTGGGACAGGTCGAAACCCAAGTAGGCGAGACGAGACGCGGAAATCTTCACATCGGGTAGGACGAAGCGTAACTGCTTCGAGGCATTCAGAACACAGGAAGTAAAGTAGAGCATAGTTAGACACATGACTGACACCAGACATAGTGAACTTTGGAAGAATTTACCCTGGCGCAAGCTGAGGAAAAATCTTTTCCGCCTACAATGCCGACTGTGGAAAGCTATTCGAGAAGGCGACCGGAAACGGGCGGCGAACTTGCAAAAGCTAATACTGAAGTCTCGCAATGCTAGATTACTGGCTATTCGACAAGTGACTCAGTTAAATGCTGGCAAGAAAACGGCTGGCATTGATGGCAAAGCATCCCTATCCTTCAAGGAAAGGTTTGAACTCGAAGAAAACCTGAAAGCCACTGCTCATCAGTGGAAGCACGGAAAACTTAGAGAAATTCCCATTCCCAAAAAAGATGGAACCAAGAGAATACTCAAGATTCCAACCATTAGAGACAGGGCTTGGCAATGCTTAATCAAATACGCACTCGAACCTGCACACGAAGCGTTGTTCCATGCAAGAAGCTACGGATTTAGAGCAGGGCGCTCTGCCCACGATTGCCAAAAAATGGTGTTTCAAAATCTTAACTCAACCAGCAATGGCAAAAACAAGAAAATCCTAGAACTTGATATCGAGCGATGCTTCGACAGAATCGGACACACTTCGCTAATGTCCATGATTATCGCTCCACAGAGCATAAAAACAGGACTTT
The DNA here is from genome assembly GCF_041928655.1 of Pelatocladus sp. BLCC-F211. Lineage (NCBI taxonomy): Bacteria > Bacillati > Cyanobacteriota > Cyanophyceae > Nostocales > Hapalosiphonaceae > Pelatocladus > Pelatocladus sp. BLCC-F211. Next base: position 46,718 of record NZ_JBHFLM010000177.1, read on the forward strand.
GGAAATGCCTGAAATCGGGGACAAATCCTGACTTCCCAGACCAAGGCGCGCCACAGGGCGGAGTGGTCAGCCCATTACTCGCCAACATTGCGCTAAACGGGATAGAACATATCCACTCCTCGGTAAGATATGCCGACGATATGGTGTTCTTTCTTAAGCCTAATGATAACGCAGAGCTAATACTTGACAGAATAACCAAATTCCTAGCAATACGAGGACTAAATGTAAAAGCAACAAAGACAAGGCTTGTATCCGCGACAGATGGATTTGACTTCTTAGGCTGGCATTTTAAAGTTCAGAAAAAATGGAAAGTTTAGATGCGTTCCCTCTGAGGATAACTTCAAAGCTTTTAAAGCTAAGGTCAAAACCATCGTAAACAACTCGAATTATGGAGCCAAGGTCAAGGTAGAAAAGCTTGCCCCTATCATTAGAGGATGGAGAAACTATCACCGCTTCTGCAAAATGGACGGTTCTCGTTTCTCCCTTTGGTTCATAAGCAACAGAACGTTCAAGGCGTTTCTAAAAGAATCTAAAATGAATCGGTATGAGGCGGAAAGACTGATTAAACGGGCATTCCCGGCAGTACCTTACGCCGAAAATCGATTCGTGAACGTTAAAGGCGATATCTCACCGTTTAACGGGGATATCGTCTACTGGAGCCAACGTGAGTCAAAGCATTATGACGGCACAACTGCCAAAGCCTTATTAAGGCAAAACCATACTTGTGGACACTGCGGATTAAAATTCGCAGACGGTGAAAGGATACACCTCCACCACATGAACGGAAAACATGACGATTGGAAACCTAAGAACCTCCTAGCCATCCACCAGTCATGTCACCAATATATCCACATGAGCAAACGCAAAAGCGCGCGAATGTCGAAAGCTGGGTGCGAGGAAAACTTGCACGCCCAGATTGAACAGAGAGGTGCGGCGGGTAAGCGCGACCTGAAAGGTCGTTTAGTGCGGGAAGCCCACTTCCCTAGAGGATTCACACCCTCTACCCTTGTGTAAAAGGACTCTCATGAGTTCGGTCACGCCCAAGTAGGTAACGAAAAAGGCGGAGTGCAGACCACAAACGTAGCCGAAACTGGTAGCCGAAACCGGTTTTGGAGCTAAAGGGAGTTCTCCCAAGATGAACGAACGTGAATTGACGATTAAACTGCGTCATCGCACAAAGAGCCAAATAAGGCTGAAAGGCTCTAACCAAAAGGTAAGTGGGTAGATTTATAGCTTTATCTTCTATGAATCGTGTGAATAAAATCCCCACCGCAGAAAAGTCAACATCTAAAGGAGAACATACACTAAACGATACAACAGGGTAAGCCCTATAGAGTCTATAGGATGTCGATACCAATAGTAAGCCAACCGCAAGGAAAGCATAATCCTCTGGAGGGTAAAGGATGGAGTAAAAAGCAAAAGCTCGTTTGTAATGAACGAGATAGGGGTTCAAACTTTGCCCCTGACCGAAAGGAATAGCAGACTTACTCTGGGTCTTATGAGAAAGAGAAACTCACAAAGAAACTTAATTCAAGGACAAGTTAGATGTCGTACCCTGGTACAACAAACGGACTAAGAAAACCACTAGAAGATTGGAGCCAAATCAACTGGCGGAAAATCAACAAAGCGGTTAGGAATCTGCGTCAAAGAATCTTTCTCGCGAGAAAACTTGGTAACTGGCGGAAGTTGAGAAACCTCCAAAAGTTAATGCAAAGAAGCTACGCAAACTTATTACTCTCTGTTCGGAAAATCACTCAGACCAATAAGGGTAAAGCAACGGCAGGAATTGACAAAGAAATAATCAATACCCCAAAGCAACGAGTGAAGCTGGTAAACAACTGGAGTGGAGGAAATCAAGAACCTACAAAACGGGTAATGATTCCCAAAGCCAACGGTAAGAAACGACCGCTCGGAATCCCAACCGTGCGCGACAGAATCGAACAGGCAATAATAGTCAATTCACTAGAACCCGAATGGGAAGCCGTATTTGAACCAAACTCCTATGGATTCAGGTGCGGTAGAAGCTGTCATGATGCCATAGCACAAAATTGGATAAGATTAAATGCAAGTCCAAATGCTAGAAATAACTGGGTTCTAGAAGCTGATATTCAAGGATTCTTCGACAATATTGCCCATGAATCTATCCTTAGACAACTAGGTAATTTCCCAAACAAAAACCTAATCAAAGGATGGTTAAAAGCTGGATTTATCTTTGAAGGGATATACAGCCCGACAAAAACGGGTACACCACAAGGAGGGGTATGCTCCCCGCTCCTAGCCAATATCGGATTGCATGGATTAGAAACCTTTATAAAATCCACCAATCCAAAACTTGGAGTGGTTAGGTACGCTGATGATTTTATAGTCACAGCTAGAGACAAAGGAAGCCTCGAAAATGCCCAAATCCAGATTCAGCAATGGTTGTCAGAAAGAGGTTTGAATCTCAGTACGGAGAAAACGTTTATAACGTCAATGGCAGATGGTTTTGACTTCCTCGGCTTCAATCACCGCCATTATAATGGCAAACTGCTTATCAAACCCTCGAAAAAGAAAGTCTTAGACTTTTGTAAACGAATCGGTCAAGAAATAAAAGCAATGAACGGATGTGAACAAGAGGTAGTCATCAAAAGACTGAACCCAATTCTCCGAGGTTTTGCTAATTATTACAGAGGTGTGGTTAGTAGAGAAACCTTTGAATATGTCAAAAGTAGAATATGGCAATACCTCTGGCGTTGGGCTAAGCGTCGCCATCCCAACAAGAACACAAAATGGATACGGAAACGTTACTTTCAGACCATAAATCGCAATAAATGGACGTTCGCTACATCTACTAGCGACCGCCGAGGGAAACAAAAGGATTTAATCCTATACCCGATAGCGTACACGCCCATCGAACGCCATGTAAAGGTCAAGGGGGAAGCGTCACCGGATGACCCTTCACTCAAAGAATATTGGGAAAAACGTCACCAGAAACAGGGTAAGAGCTACTGGGAACGCAACTCGCATAACTCTAAAATAGCTCAAAACCAAAATTGGAAATGTCCCATTTGTGGCGAACCACTATTCAACGGGGAGGAAATAGAAACCCACCACATAATACCTGTTGCGAAAGGGGGACTAGACGACCTAGAAAACCTTCAGCATTTGCACAAAGCGTGTCATCAACAGGTACACACTAAATCCAAGTCAACTCGCTTGAAGTAGGACTTGAGCCGTGTGAGCGCGAAAGTCTCATGCACGGTTCTTAGGGGAGGGGAGAGCGGCGACGCTCGAACCTTACCCGACTACTGCCCATCGACTCTAACCAAAAGGCAGAAGGTAATCAGATGGGGATTCTGACCCCACCTGATTAAAGACCGCTCGTAGGAGCGGGGGTCTTAAACCCGGATGGGCAAGGCAAAAAGCAAAACCTAAAACTTTTTCCTTCCTTCTGCCCTCTGCCTTCTGCCTTGCCCGAAGGGCGATAATACCAATTCAAAATTCATCCATTGTTTCTTAAATGAATGAATGTTTCAACTTAGTAGAGGTAAATAGATATGTACTCAGCAAAAACATCAGGTTTTGACATCAGTTCAAGAACCCAAAAATTAGAGGAAAAAATCACCATAGATTGTGGAGAACGTTTGCCAATAGAAATCTACCTGGTGGCTGAACTTCCTCCAGGACTAGGAAATGTGATTGTTCGCAATGGCTTACAAAGACAACAAAAACATGAAAATTTTGTAGAGGAATACAATGTTTTGAGTGCAAGAATAATAAATGTAGATTTATCTAGAGATAACTTGACAGCGATATACACCTTTGGGATTGAAAAAGATTTGGTCTTCCATCGGCATACAGGGCAAAGGGCAATCACTGCTATTAGTGGGAGTTCGGGTGTATTACTCAAGTTTAGTAGTGCAACTCCTGAAGAAGTAGAGCAAAATCCTCAATTGTTTTTGGAGAAAATGTCTTTTGTGGAAATTCCTCCAGATGTTATTTTTATTCTTCGTTTTTATGGAGGAACTTGGCATCAATTCTGCTCGCATGGAGGACAGGAAGGGTTGTTTGCTGTAACAGTTCATGTGGACGAGATGGAGGGATTAGAAGAGGACGAATTTTTGAGGAATGAAGTCTTGTCTGGCAATTCTTCAATTCCTCTGTTGACTGAATGCGTTCCCTTAAATATTGAAGAGTTGTTGAAGGTAGAGAACATTATTTGATGGGGGTTCTCATAAAATTATAGAAATTGGCTCTGCCAATTTCTACAGGTTTATCCCAAGGGCGGTTCGTTTTTCAGGTGGATCTACTAAAAGCTTCAACAAGATAGAAGATTATATAAGTGTGGGTACAAAATTTACCAAGAAGCGGAGGCGCTCTTGCTGGGGCGGAGTAACAAGCTCCATCTCAGCTTTCCCCCTTGCGCCCTGCCGCCTGCTCCCCTGCCTCTTTTGACCCACACATTTAAATTTTCATTTTTAGTTGATAGCTACTGTTCACCTTATCCAAGTTAGAGAATGATTACTCAATTACTGTTAGTCGGTGTAATAGCTGGCATCATCGGTGGAATGTACGGAGGCGGTGGATTTGTTATTGTTCCAGCAATGACATTCTTAGTTGGAATTAGTCAAAAATCAGCAACGGGATTATCTTTGGGGGTGCAACTTTTCAGTATTTTAGGAGCTGTTGTCTATTACCGCGAAGGCTATTTGAGTATCAAGTACGCAATATTTGTGGCTGTGGGAATGATTTTAGGAAATTTTTTGGGGGCGAGTTTAGCAACTCAATCATTCGTCTCTGACACATTTATCAAAAAAACCTACGGTCTTTTTTTGCTATTTGCTGCTGTTAAATATTTATTTTTACGCTCATAGAAACAAATGCGTAACTCAGTTCAATACATAGCTACAAATAATAACTCAAATAATGCTGTATTTAACACAAGCCAACAGCTTGGTGTATTGCTTAAGTCTCAATCTGGCTTAATGCTGCTAGGATGCTTGATTGTAATTGGTATTTTCTCATGGTTAAGTTCACACCACAAAAAAGGCAAGGTTGCAACGAGTTATTGGGGTGGTGCTTCTCAGAAGGCAACAGCTCGAAAAAAAGCCACTGAACAAATGAATAACACCACCCGCAACAACGTGGCGTTGTATGTGGGTATGCCGGAGAAAATGCGTGACAAGCTCCAGGCACAGTGGCGTTCTCAAGGGCTGCTGAAAAATTATTCTCATCAAAAATGGAGTAAAGAACTCAGAAAACTTAATGCAAGTCCCACACTGTATGTAAGCGATGCTCAAAGGGGAATTGCTGCCATTGGTGCAGCCGGCTCAGGTAAAACCTTCAGTGTGATTGATCCCCTGATTCGTAGTGCTTTTGATCAGGGTTTTCCCGTGTGCCTCTATGATTTTAAATATCGTGCGACTCGTTGGCTAGAAATCACTCTCTAAAAAGTGAAGGATTAGCCGCTAGGTAAAAATCTGAACCTAGACAACTTGATATTCGTGAAGGTGAAATTCCTTCCCCCTCTGGTGAGAGGGTGACAGCATATCCCCCACGGTAGCGACTGACTATCAATCCGTGAAGCGGGGATAAAGGATGAAAACCGAAAGTCCTATTCGGTATCTCATCTTGCATAGTTGTATACGGACAACGTAAGTGAAGGTACATCTGAACTGTCGTGAAAGTCAAATAGCCAAACGGGACTGATAGGCTATCGCCAAAAGGCAATGGATAATAGAACTGGCAATGGTATTTTGACCAGTATTCACCTCTAATAAACCCGGCAGAGAGTACCGTCCTACATACAACGTCAAACGAATATCAGGAACGAGATAACTCTCATGAGTTGCTCTCAAAAGTAAGGTCGAAACTTTGAGTAGGTGTCAACCGCAAGCCTCATGAGAGAAGGATTGTCTCAAAAGCAAATGCCTTGAGTAATGCCAAGGATAAGCCGACAGAGACACGACTGAATGGAAGGTAAAGCTACGTGCGTAGAGTATAAAAGTCATGAACACGGACAACGTACCGATGTATGAATGGAACAAACTGCCCTGGCGAAAGTTAGAGAAACAGGTGTTTAAGCTCCAAAAGCGGATTTACCGAGCCTCACAGCGTGGTGATGTTAAGACAGTCCACAGACTCCAAAAGCTGTTACTTAAATCTTGGTCTGCCAAATGCTTGGCTGTCAGAAAAGTGACCCAGGATAATCAAGGCAAGAAAACAGCAGGTGTTGATGGAATCAAAAATTTGACTCCACAACAACGCCTTTTAATGGTTAATAAGTTAAAGCTCACGAACAAAGCCTCTCTAACACGCCGAGTTTGGATTCCCAAACCAGGAAAGGCAGAGAAGCGACCATTGGGTATACCTACTATGGAAGATAGAGCCAGACAAGGGTTAGCCAAACTTGCTTTAGAACCTGAATGGGAAGCTCGTTTTGAGCCAAATTCATATGGCTTTAGACCAGGCAGAGGATGCCATGATGCAATAGACGCAATTTTTAAACTGACCAACCGTAAACCAAAATACGTTTTGGATGCTGATGTTGAAAAATGCTTTGACCGCATCAATCATGAAGCTCTTGTGAAAAAAATTGGTACATTTCCACTGTTGCGACGCGCCCTTTGTGCGTGGTTGAAAGCAGGAGTGCTAGATGGTGATAGTATCTTTCCTACACAAGCAGGAACCCCTCAAGGGGGAGTTATTAGCCCACTCCTGGCTAATATCGCCTTGCATGGACTAGAAACAACCATTCAAAACGCATTTCCAGCTACAATTAAACGTGACGGACAGATAATTCAACCCTGGAAACCACAAGTCATCCGATATGCTGATGATCTAGTAGTTATCCATCAAGATTTGTCTGTCATCCAAAAATGCCAAGAAATTATTAATCAATGGCTTCATGAAATTGGTCTAACCCTCAAACCAGAGAAAACCCGTATCACCCATACTCTCGACCCTATTAATGGTCAAGTTGGGTTTGATTTTCTTGGTTTCAATGTTCGTCAGTATCGAACCACGAATAAAAGAAATAATAAAGGGTTTCATGTCCTGATCAAACCCAGTCAAGAAAGCATAAAAAGGCACTATCATAACTTAAGCGTCATAGTGGAACGGCATAAAGCGGCTCCACAAAGGGCTTTGATAGACCACCTGAATCCTGTGATTCGCGGATGGTGTAATTACTACTCTACTGCCGTGAGTAAGCGCTTATTTGCCAAACTCGACCATATGCTTTTCAATAAGCTTAAAAGTTGGGCGAAACGGCGACATTCACAAAAATCTTCTTACTGGGCTATGGATAAATACTGGGGAGTCAATCGAGGTTTGGGATGGACGTTTTGTACAACAGATAAAGCAAAACTCCTCAATCATTCAGACACCCCTATTATCAGGCATATTAAGGTTAAAGGAACAGCTAGTCCGTATGACGGAGATTGGAGCTATTGGGCATCCCGTACAGGTAAACATCCTGAACTCCCTTCACGAGTAGCTAAACTACTTAAACAACAAAAAGGGAAATGTCCTTTCTGTGGTCTGTATTTTGGCATGGATGACTTAATAGAAGTTCATCATAAAGACCAGAATCGCTCTCATAATCAATGGAACAATCTGGTTTTGCTTCATCGTCACTGCCATGACCAAATTCATGCCGGACATAACATCCAACGCCAAAGGTACTCATGACAAGAGCCACTCAGTTGAGGAGCCGGATGAGGTGAAAGTCTCAAGTCCGGTTTTGAAGACGAGTAGCAATGGCGACATTGTTGCTTAGTTTAACCTGCCCAAACGAAACGAGCTGTTGCATATGCAATGAAGCGTGGCTACACAGTGCGAGTCTTTGCGCCAGGATTTGCTGAGAGTGAGTCTTGCAATCCTCTGGACTTGCTCAAAGATGAAGAAGATGCGATCGCCGCCGCCCAGATGACTTCTGTGATTTCTCGTAATTTTGATCGTGGCGGCAATAACAATGGCGACAAATTCTTTGAGGAAGCGGGTGAATCACTGGTAGAAGGTATTTTGTTAGTTACCAAAGCGATCGCTACTCTCACAGGTGATGACCAATATTGCGATTTAATGACGGCCCAAGCGATTCTCAGCTTACCCGATTTGGCAGTACGCTTAGAAGCCGCATCCAAGTCCAAGTTGAAGATATGGACAACTCGTCCGCTTTCTCAGCTCATTAGCGTCAAACATTCAGAAAAGACAGCTGCTTCTATCATTGGTAATGCTCAAAGGATGTTTCAGCGCTTTCTCAAGAAAGATTTTGTCGGTGGATTCTGTGGTAAAACCACATTACCACTGGATTTGGATGGAAAGCAGCTAATTATATTTGGGTTAGACCGAAATAACCGCGATATTGTTGGGCCACTGCTAGCTGCCATCTTGCACATGATTGTCAGCCGCAACGTATCGCGGACTGTGCCACGTAAAGACCCTTTAGTGGTAGCGTTGGATGAATTGCCGACGCTGTATCTACCGTCGTTGGTGAATTGGCTGAACGAGAACCGCGAGGACGGATTTGTAGGTATATTAGGATACCAAAATATTTCACAGTTAGAGAAAGCTTACGGTAAGGAATTAGCCAGAGCTATTTTAGGAGGAACAGCAACCAAATTTATCTTCAACCCCCAAGACCCAGAATCTGCAAAACTGTTCAGCGACTACCTTGGTGAGATGGAAATTCAATTTAATTCCAAATCGCGCAGTACGGGTAAAGGAGGTGCATCGCACAGCAGGAACGAACAGCGCCAAAAGCGTCACTTATGGGAACCAGCGCAGTTTGCCAAGATGGGTACAGGTAAAGCAGTGATTATCAACCCAGCTTACACTTGTGGTAGCGAAGCTTATGTCCCGTTGCTGCAAAAACTTAAGGTTCCTCGATCTGATATTGAGGAAATGAATTGGTCAGAAAGTAAGTGGGATATGATTCGCTCACGACTAGTTGCTCAAAACTCCCCAAGCATTGTTAGCGATGCAGAGCGCTCCCAACAATTTCTCGAACGGCGCTCTCTAGTTGAAAAATTGTTCCCAATACCAGAACAGGAGCAAAAAGAAGTACCGTCTCCAGAAGAACTTTCCAATGTGTTTTGAGATTTAGGTATGGAAACATTACGAATAAATTTTAGCGATCGCGTGTCTGAAGTGTTGATCTGCTACCCTGAGTGGCAACAGATAGTAAATGATGCTGTTAACAAATCTCCTTTTGACGAGAACTATTGCCCGGTCAGTGTAGAAGTATTTGACCAGCATGGTTTATTAGTTGGTAGAGTTTGTGATTCTTATCCTTATGAAACTACGAGAAATGTTAATGAAAAAAGTGAGTTTTTTGCATGGTTAGTTGATGGAGAATTAGCAGTATTTTATGTAGATTCAGAGATTGTTATTAATCGATTGCAATTCTTACCATCTATACAGATTGAAAGTTAGGGGATCTCCAGAAAATAAAATGTCCCGCCCTATCAAATATATTTTGGCTCAGTCCAAGGATTGATGAGCGTTCCGCCCCAAGGCGGAACGCGAGGGCGGGACATTTTATTATTTGGAAGTGCTTAGTAAAAACAACTTAACCTAACTGGAGAATTAGTTAATGCCTGAAGTCTTTACGGTTTCTGCTGGTGATGCATCTACAATGCAGCGCCATTACGAACAAATGATTGAAACATTGCTGCGAGCTTTGTTAGATGCTAAACAGGATAAGAATAATGAATATCAAGGATTGAAAATATTCGATAAAGACAGACTCGTTTACGGGCGTGATCAAAACCAATTTCGTGACGCATATTGGCTAGAGAAAAAGAGGGAGGCTTCTATCGATAAAATCGATTGGCCCATAGATAAATCAAGGGGCATCAAGCCTCCCTCTTTTTCTGAGATTCGCCTCGGTGATGAGGTTTCAGGATTATCAGGACAGCTTTTAAATCCTCAACTCATTGTGCAGCTCCAACGATTACGTTCTACGCCTGTTGGAGGCATCGTGGAGGGAGCAGCTAATAAAACAGTTGAATTAGATGGTCGAATTGTTTTGCAATCTGATGAAAACGGTCGAGTAACTGTTAATACTTTGGAATCGCAAAACACTATTCAAAATACAAATCCTCAACCAGTAAATCAAGTTCAAGAAAAAGAAGTGCAAAAAAATAATAATTCCAGCACAATCAATGGAAGTGAGCGAGTAATGTCATCACTGCAATCAATAGAAGATAGCCCTTTAAAAGCACTATTATTAAGTACACTCCAGCAGTTGCAAAATGAAAGAAAGGCATTAGAACAGGAACGTGCTTTGTATCGAAATCTAATTGAGAGAAGGCTTCAACAGCCTCAAAATAGATCATGGTGGCAGCAAGTCAAGAACAATGTATTAATTGTGATTGGTAGTGTAGATGCTGCTTTTAAGATGGCAGTGCAAGAGTTTAGAGAACATTCTGCAAAACACAAAGGTGCGGCATCACTGAAAGCTTTATTTCATAGCCAAACACGTCCGGGAGAGAGGGAGTACCAAACACCTGCGTATCAGATTTTTTACAATGGTTCATCTTATGAAGTTTTAGATTTGAATAGTAACAGAAAAATTATGCAGTTTCGCTCCACACCTTTAGGTGTGAAGATTGAAAAAGAAAACTTGAACCCAACACATATCAAAGATATTGACGATTTACGACATTCTCTGGAGCAAAATGAACCTATTCCTACCTCTTTCAATTCTGTAGGAAAACAGGAAGCAGAATATTTAAACCGTGTTAATAATGTTGTGAATGCTCTGATACAGTATGCTCTTGCTCGGCAAGAAGATGTTGAAATTGATGGAGCTTTATCTTACAAATGGAAGGCTAGTCAAGATGGAAGTGTAAGCATTGTTGCAAAAGATGGACGTGGAACATTACTTCAAAAAGAAAAAGGAAGTATTACCAGTTCTATGAATGAGAAGGATTTGGCTCATTTTGAGCAAGTGTTTTCTCATTATAGATTTGATTACAGCGTCACGTTTTCACCGACAAAAGTAGAGAGTCAAGAGTTAGAAAGATAACTAGAAGTATGCAATTATCTAAGTTAAGTTTATGGTTTAAAGCAGCTACGCCTATTGTTAGCGTTAGCACTCCGTTATGTGAACGCATAACAGTATTAGAATTGATTTATCAAGAAATCGCTGTGAATAAAAATATCCCTCTATATGTATGGAATGCTGGTTGGGGATGTTTTAAACAGTTTAAAGCTGATTCACAAATTAATCAGTTTTATCCTGTAAATTTAAAGGAATTACAAGTTATTAACGACGGTGTATTTGCTGCTTTTGATTGTTTACTGTCCTATGATGGCGAGGGAGTTTTTATATTTGAGAATCTACCCTCCCTAATTAAGGAAACCTTACCTGGATATTTTGGTATTTCTTCGAGAATTATTTCCCAAATCATTAATACTTTTTACGAATTGTCAAAATGTGAATTAGCTAAATATGTAATTTTAATGACAACGGATAATACTGAGCTACCTCAATCTCTATGTGATTTAATTCCGACTCTTTCTACCCCCTTGCCTTCTTCTGAAGAGATAGCTAGTTTCATTCAAATTTTTTTTGCGAAATTTCTAGGTAAATTGCCAGGAGAATTTGAAATATCCAGCTTAGTTCATGCTGCTTCTGGCTTAACAATTGAGGAGATACGTACAGGATGTGCCTTAGCTTTTCATTCGGCTGACCAAATAAATACTCAAACTCTAGCTTCACACTTACTGTCTTACAAAATAAGTCGCTTTTTGGCTTTCAACTTGAACTTTATTCCCAGCCCAAATGTGCCTGATTTTGGTGGGTTGGATTTGCTCAAAGATTTTATCAAAAAGGCAAAACTTGATTTTTCTGGGCAAGCACGAGATGCTAATATTCCCCTTCCCAAAGGAGTGCTTTTAGTAGGCCCTCCAGGGACAGGTAAAACCCTTGCAGCAAATGTTTCAGCAAGAGAATTGGGATTTCCTCTGATTAGCATCGATACAGGTGCAGTCGCAACAGGTGGGGCAACCTATCTTAAGCGCCTATTGACTAGGGTAGAAGCTTGCGCTCCTGTTGTGCTTTACTTTGATGAGTTTGATAAGTTGTTTGCTGCCAATTCTGTAACTGGTGAAGATAACACTAACAACAAACAAATTTTAGGAACTTTGCTCACCTGGTTGCAAGATAAGCACAGTCCTGTTTTTGTAGTAGCAACTCTCAACCGACTTGACGCACTGCCACCAGAATTAACCAGAGTGGGCAGATTTGAAGAGATCTTTTACGTCGGTTTCCCTCAAGCTATAGAGCGTAAGGAAATTTTGACGCTGCATTTGGCGAGATTTGATCAACGTTACTGTAATGGCGGTAATCCTCTAAGTTCTAAGGAATGGCGCGTCATCCTCAACAAGACTGTCAACTGTACCGGGGCAGAATTGGCACGAATGGTAGAGAAAGCTGCTCGTTGTCAGTTTCATCAGGGGCGGGAGATTCTAATTGGATTAGCTGAGTTGTTGGAGCAGCGAGAAGCAATGGTTCCTTTATATGTGCGGGATACAGATAGAATATTGGCGATTGAAAATAGGGCTAAATACTTCACTCAGCCCTCATCTAGCCCTGACGATTCAGAATATGCCCCAGCAATCACTACTTTTTGGGGAAATTCTATCTAATTTTTTTGATTAGTTTCTTCAAAAGCCTCACATCTGGATGTTAAAGAAGCCTCTCCAAATCTAATCTCGTTATTAATCTGAGCATCCGTCATTTTGGTTTTTGAAACAATGGAAGCGGTTGGTTTGATTCCTGTTTTAGGTCGAAAAATTGCATCCATATCGTAAAATTGAACAGATATCGGCTTTTTGTATGGTGGTACGCAACCGGCAGAGGATGCAATTAGTTTGAGTGAGTCAAAGAAACCTGCTTTCACTAGCTTTGCCTCACCTATCGGTTCCCAAAGATTTCGCTTAACATTAATGCATTTTTCTCCTGATTCAGTACCTGAAACCCCACACACTTGCAAAACAATAACAGAGGCAGGTGGGTACGAAGATTGGTCTTTATTGGATTTTGAATTGATTTGGTCAGTTGTAATATCTGAAGTTTGAGTAGGGGACGTAGTTTGGCAAGATACTAATCCAAACAATATTAGAGCGTTAGCAAACAAATTTATTAGCCAAACTTTCTTTTTATTTCTGGTTGAATTATGTAATTGAAATAGCATTTGTCCTCTTTAAAAACATGGAAATTTTAGCCAAATTAATTTAGTCAAGATTAATAACTGATACAGCACCGCAACTAGCACAATACCAGGTAGAACGCCATTTATTCATCTGTTTTGGATAAATCATGCAGTTGTAGTATGTAAACCAAGTTTTTATCGGCATAATAACTGCTAATCCTATCAAAATTACTGTTCCCAGACTAAATGTTGGTTTGATAAAACTGAACAATAAAATAATGGGAATAATTAGAAACCATGAGAGTTTTTTCTTTTGTGGTGGAGCTAATCTTTGGGGGACGCATAAATACACATAAATCGCGCAAACCTTCTCAAAACGAACGGGTTTATTGCGACTATTCTCAGTATTGTTGCGAAAACCCGTTCGTTTTGAGAATCCACCGCGAAAAGTTAATTCGCAGAGCCAATAAACCAAAAGGTTTGCGCGATTTATGCGGTTTTTTTCCACGGCTAAAACAGAACTGGTTGTTCCACTTGCGTTGAGTCTAGAAAAGAATACAGAACTCATAAGAGAAAGCTCTGTACTATATGTTTGCTCCGACCAAGTAGCAGATACCGAGCGAAGTTGGTTTGATTTGCAATGCGGACAACCGATCATCTTTCCATCTCCTCAATTGCTTTGTAATGTTTTGAATTCTGATTCTTTAGTTGTTCGTTCCAAGTAGTATTTGGTTTGAGATGTATAGCCTGTGGTAAAGCTTTTTTGATTGCCCTTGCGGCTGTTGTGGACATAGCAATAGCCACGGTTGGTACATTTTGTAGAAATTCAACCGGAATTTTGGCGTACTCACTATCAATAGTCAGATATAGTGTTCTGTGTTCGTGAGGAACGTTCAAGGTTGCTAAAGATAACGCCTCAATAGGTGATGAGACAAGTATTGCTGTTTTTGTCGGAGAATCTTTAGTTCCGCCCATGCTGATATGGAACCAACCTTGCGATCGCCTGCTTGTGGAATACAAATTAAAAACATTCTCATTGATATTGGTAGGGTGCAAGTATGCTCCAGTCACCTCCAAAGCAAGATTACGTGCTGTAAACACCCCATTCCCAAAAGAGTCTGCGTAAACTAAGCGATGTTTGTATAGAGCTTGTACTAACTTTTGAGGGATACAGCGTGATCGTGTAAGGTAATGCTCAACTTCTGGCCAGCAAGCAGCGTTTTGTTGAGGTGGGACAAATGGTTGAAAACAAATAGATTGAGCAATATTTAAAGCTTGGGTTCTAGCATGATGGATAACAGCTTGTAGCATACCTTGAGTGCCAAAACGCTCATACAACCAAGCACTCGCCTGGTCGAAGGTGTATTGGTTAGTTTGCATAACCAAGTCAAGGGTATCAATATGAGGTTGTAGGGAATGATTCAAGCCCAACTCATAAGCCACTTGTGCGGGTGGTAAGTCCTGCAATTGTTTGGTTTGGTATTGTAGAGACTGTAATTCACGGTCTAGTTGTTGCCTTAGTTTTTCGCTATTTATTGCAGTTTGTTTTAATTGTTCTTTCTGTGTAAGCAAGCGAGTGCGATCAGCTAGTTGGTGATTGATAATTTCCAACTGGGGACGAAGAAGTTCAATCGTGCGTTGTCGATAAGATTCGCTTGATTCTCCAGCTTGAGGTTGTGGGAAGAAGCTTGGCAAATTTAGAGTTTCAAAGCTTTGGTTAACAGCGGCATAATATTTGTTTATCTTTGTGTGCCTGGCTCTACTGCCTTTGATACCGCGTTCCAATCCAATAGATGCCATTGCTGCTGCATAGCTATCTTGCAGCTGGTAAAGTTTTTCATATCCACCAAATAGTCCCCGGCAGTTGAGTTTGCCATATTCATCTAAGGGGACAAGATATGCGTGGATATGGGGGGTCGATTCATCCAAGTGCAATTCAGCTCGGACTATGCGATCGCCAAAAGTCTGATTCAGCCAACAACGGGTAGCTTGTTGAAAATCCTCTAAACGCTTAGGCAAGTAGTAACCAGACTGCGATGAGTTATCAGGGCGAAAGAATTCGGGACTAGCGCTCAATAATAATTCCACTGCCAAAACAGCATTGGAACGAATTTTCTGCTCTCCGATTTTGTTCTTAACCAAGGTTGCCAAGCTAGGGTCATCGGGAGAACCAATGAGTCGAAGATTATCAACATTTGGGTTGGCATTGGGTATGTCTTTAATTCTTGCAGTATGGGATTCATTACTATTTAGAGAACCCCAATCTTTGATTTTTTGTATTCTACAGATAGCAAAGGGCATGGAACGAAGAGTGCGTATTATTGCTTGATTAGTTGAGTAGATTTTGGGATAGAATTGCAGAAAAATTAGTGTAATTGAAAATACATTTCCATCTCTTTTTGTTCTACGTATTTTGTAATTGATGATAAGATTATAAATTAATAAATAGAGATAATGTCTATTTTGATTCTGTTAACAGGAGGCAAAAAAATATCCCCAAAATCATTTTTCAGACAATAATTTTGAGTAAATGTGTAGTAAGTTTCACAAACTGAAAAAATCAACGCGCTCATAATTTTGAGAAAAAAAGGATGTTTCCAGAGATTGGTAATGATTATATTCACGAAAAAAACACTGAGTAAAAAGTCTGTAAAACTTATGAGCAAGCTTTTTCAGCCATTGTTCAAGAATTAATTTTGGGGTGGAGGAATTTGGAGGAATTTGGAGGAAAATTACACGAAATTTAGCTCAGAAAACAATAAGTTATACTAATAAGTTACCTCCACTTCCCTCCAGATTCCTCCAGGTATTTCATACATGAGTTCATTTTTTTTATACTTTTATGACTGACAGTAGCCAAAAAGTAAGAACCGAAAAAAAATCTAGTTCCCTATTGATTTTGACTTTAGATTTTGGTGGGAGTACAACCAAAGGAATTTACACTAAATTACACCAAAATAATCCGGGATTGTTGGTGATGGAACCGGAAGTATTAAAAGTACCGTTGGAGTCAGTTGCTTCCCATTCAACAGAGACTTTGGGTACAACAGAACCGGAAAATATCGCATGGGTAAGCTATGCACCTGACACCTTTGCTGTGGGTTATTTGGCAAAAAATAACTACTACGCCAATGCTGGTTTGAAAGAGTTAAAGTACGAACGAGCGATCGCTAAAACTCTAGCAGCGGTTTGGGCTGTATCACAAAAGCTGAGATTAGGAGCAAGATTTCAACTGGCGCTTGCTTGTTTGTTACCACCAGGGGAGTTAGAAAACAAAGAAAGTTTTTTGCATCAACTTCAAACAGTACTTGGTAATTACACAACACCAACAGGAAGAATGGAGGTGGAATTGGTAGAATTCAAATGCTTACCAGAGGGAGCAGGAATATACCTGGCATACCAAAAGAAGGTAGGAGAGACTCTCAAAACAAAAGTGATCGCTCTTTTAATGGTGGGTTATCGCAACGCAAGTGTATTAATCAGCGACAAGGGTAGATTGGAAGCTAATGGCAAGACTTCGGATTTGGGGATGATTCGACTTTTAGAAACAGTAGTAGCAAAAACTTCAGGGCAAACGGTTTCTAGGCTTGCTCCGGCAATAGTAGCAGCAGGAAGCGATATATCTACCACACCCTTTATCCGATTGTTGAGAAGCACTCTTAACACTAATAGACAAAACGAGTTACAGCTTCTCCAAAAGGCGGTCAAGCTTGCCAGAAGGGAGTATACTGCTGCACTCACAAGTTGGCTGGATCAGGTGATTGATAGAAGTGTAGTAGATGAAATTCTTTTCTGCGGTGGAACAGCAGATTACTTGAGAAAAGAATTGAATTCACACTATCCCGGAACACCATGTTTATGGGGAGTGGGTGCTGATATACCCAAACAAGTAGATAAGTTTTCTTTGGGAAGTAGACTAGCTGATGTCTATAGTGTGTTTTTGTATTTTTCCCAACAGGTACAAAAATGATTTCTGCCTTAGAACACGAATGATATAGGTACAAGTTTATGGAAAGAATAGATTTTCGCTGGCGTTATCAGCCACGTAACGAACTTGATGCACAGTTGATGCAGTACATCCAAAACAATCAAATGACTAGTAAAACCGAGATGTTACTCTTAGCTTTGCGGTCATTTTGGCTACCTTATGCTTTATTAGAAGATTGTTCTGGTGACAAAGAAAAGATGCGGCGCATAGCACGTTCTGCGGTACAGACTTTGAGAAAACAAGCACAAGATATTGTGGGGTTAGTCGGCTTAGAAGAAGCCCCACAAACAATTCAATCTCCCAAGCCAAATGCGGTAACATCATTGCCTTATTCCAAAACACCTCAATCAAATACCCTGTCCCTTGATACTCTTCGCCATCTTGCTGGGGAGAATGATTATGACGATGCAGGATTGGTTAACTTTTTATAAAAAACAGGAAATATGAAATTTAGACAGAGAAAAAGAGGTAGACCCAAGAAAAACGTCAAAAAATTTTCTGCTCTTGTACCATTATCTCCATTAGAAGAATTGAAAAAGATGCAGCCACAAACCAATTTTGACTACAACTCACAACCAGAAACGATTGATGAAAGTCTTCACATCGAAATTAATGATTTGGGATATGAGTTTGATGGTGAATCAAGTTCAGAAGAGCTTTTTAATGAAGATAAAGATAGCGTTGCTGCTTCTGTGCAATCGGAAACTACTGCGACAGAAGCTGAATTGCGTGTTGAGCAAGAGCTTTTTCAAATTCCACTACCATTAAAATTTGCTAATAATAAGGAACAAAAAATATCTACTAAATCACCTACGACCATCCATCTTATAGATGGTGAAAAAGGAGGTTGTGGAAAGTCGTTCTTGTCAAGGGCATTTATCGAGTATTGTATTTCGATAGGGTTAGATACAACGGTTGTAGATGCAGATATCAGCAACAAGGACATTAGCAAAATTTATTCTGGTGTTGAGACTGCTTTTTTTAGTGATGATGAAAAGCAAGCTCAACAAGCAGACAAAATCTTTGATTTAGCTTTTGAAAAATCGGTGATTGTGAATCTACCTGCTCAGGTTTACACGAATGTAACTCAATGGATACAACGCAATGATTTGATTGAGTTGGGTAAGGAGAATTCAATTACTTTTGTGAAATGGTTTGTGTGTACTGGTGGGGTTGATTCGGTAAATTTCTTTCTGGAGTCTTTGGAAGATTTAGGTAATCAGATGCTCCATGTATTCGTAAGAAATTGGGGTATGTGCGACGACTGGAAGTATATAGATGAAATGCCAGAGTTTATAGCAGCTAAAACTAAATATAATTTCACTGTGATGGACTTACCCAAGTTTCCCTTCTGGGAGCGTAACCAGGTTGATAGATTAGGAGCAACTTTTGAGGATGCTCTAGCTCACCATGAGTTGGGGGTGGTATCAAAGCAGAGGGTGAAGAATTTTCTCAAACAAGCATATGCAGCGTTTAAAGAAACAGGGTTAGTTAGGGATTGAGCAAAAATAAGTTGGTCAGGCTTATATTTATTCAACTCATTTAAAATTCCTCGTGGAGGGGGCAGCGCCGTACCCGGCGCTGCCAAGCCTGACCAACTTATTCCTGCGCGGGTGCTTAGATGAAACCTATTTTTTTGTGGACAATGTAAATGAGTGAAACTAAAGTAGATAAAAACTCTCAAACCACTACTGCTAGCCAACCAAAGTCGGCAGATAAATCTGTAGATAAATCTGTAGATAAATCTGTTAGTCCTAATGTAAATAAATTACTGTCCGAAGCTTTAGAGGGAAAAAGTGAAGCTTTCAAGCGACAGGTAGTGGATTTTGCTCTGAGTTGTGGACTATCTCAAGATGACCCCTTGTTTTTGATATTGATTGCTACCGGAAGGCTGGAAGCAATGCTAGAAAATGCACCCGACACGTTGCAAACACTTTTCCAGCATTGGAACCAAGATTTAGTTAAAACTTTAGAACTGGTAGAACAAGTAACAGTCGAGCGACAGAAAGTAGCTATAGAGCGTTCTGCCTATGCTTTAATTCACAAAACGCTGTTACAAGAAGGTAAGAATATTCTGACGAGTGTGACTCCTGCCACTATCTTGTTGTTGTTGATCTTGGGCTTTGGCTTCATAATGGGCTTGGTTGTGCCTAGTTGGATTACTAGTCCGATTATGGGAATGTTAGGTGGGGGATATACACAGGTGCAGTCAAGCTCCTTAACTTGGAAGGAGTTGGAAGCGATGAAGTGGGCGACGTCAAAGGAAGGGAAATTCGCCAAAGATTTAATTAATTGGAACAGGGGGTATCTAGATAATGGAGATTGTATTAAGGACACCCAAAAGTTAGGTGTTGTTCTTTCCTACTATGAACGCAAAGCTAAGTCTGGTCATTGTTTGATTTGGGCTGTTCCACCCGAAAAGCGCAAGTTTGTTGAGTGAACGCAAACAATAATTGTTAGCTGACATCAACGTAATCAAGGAGAATTAGCCGCTTATGCCGAAATATGTTTGTAATTTAACTGGTGATAGTAATTGGCATAAAACTAAATCAGAAGTGGAGGCGAGAACTTTTGATACTGAATTAGAAGCTAAAGAATGGTTTCAAAAACAATGTCCAGATGGAAAAGTTGAATTCACGGAATTTCAGAGAACTCAAAGATTTATGACTAGCTGGGTCGATTGCAACAATAAAAGTTTAGGTGAAATAAATAAAATACCAAATTCCGGAGAAAAATTTTTTACTAGCTAATAATTAACAATCAGATGATTAGGAGAATCATTCTCCTAATCAAATATCACAATTATCAGCCTAATCAAATATAAAATGGGATTAATTGATGGCAATATAATCAAGGAATATGTCAAAAATGAATGTAAAAAATATCAAGAGCAATTACAAGGTACAGAAATTACTATAGTTAGATTTAACCCTCCAGCTTATTTACTAGCAGAAAACCAACAGCTATCAGATAGAGATAATATAAAAAAGGGGATGTATAAAGCAGCTTTAACGTCAGAAAATCAAAAAGTAGCCACATTTGAATCAATAGGAGTAAAGGTTAACCGCGAAATATTATCGCCAGAGACAACTACAGTAGAGCAATTTGAAAATATTCTCCAACGAATTAATCAATCGGAGCAAGTAAAAGCTGCGATAATTCAATTTCCTATACCAGCAGAATTTGAAGATTCTATTCAAATTTTATCCCCAGAAAAAGATATTGATATAGTGCGAGAGTCACCTAACAGCTTATTCAATGCACCTGCCACATCTGAAGGTGTAGCTAGAATAATTGAATGTTACGCACAACCAGATTCTAATGTTGCAGTAATTGGAGGAGGTGGGTTTATAGGTAGTGGCGTTATTAATTATTTAGAATCAAAAAACATTAATTGTTTTGTAATTGAATATGGCGACGATTTATCTAGAACAAGAGAAGCAGATATAGTTGCGACAGTAACAGGCGTACCCGGTTTAACAACAGCCTATGTTCTTGGCCAACACAGGCTAGTAGTCGATAGTGGATTTTTCCCTGGAGAAACGAAACAAGACCTTCCTAAAGGTGATGTTGACCGCAGTGCGTACAACATTCCTCAAAATATCACTCCTGTCCCAGGTGGCATTGGACCCACAGAGATGGCAATTTTAGCAGAACGTTTCGTAAAAATGGAACTGAGAATAGAATTACCCAAGTGGAACTATCAACAATTGCAGCAAGAGCAGCAACAACGTGCCACTGTTCTTGCTCCTATTGCTATAACTCTATTTCAGCAGCAAACAAAAGCTTACCCTGAATCAATTCGCCGCCCTAAAGAAAACTTGGAAGTACTGCAAGGCAATCACTACAAACTAAGTTACAACCGGAATACACAGGCACTTTCTCTTTCTAGAAGCAATGAAAATACAACTTTAATCAAAATAAACCTTGTCAATAACCAAATTGAAATTGCTAGGGGATTAACAGCAGAAGATATGAACAAATGGCAGCAAATCCAAGCTTTGATAAATTCACCACGACAATACCCAAACGATAGAAGTTTTGAACGATGAAACTCTCAATTATCACAGCAACATACAACCGCCCCCAACAATTACTATCTACCGCATTGCCAAGCATTCTCAACCAAAGTGATCGCAACTTTGAGTGGATTGTAATCAACGATGGTGGGAATATTCAGACACGAGACATTATTACTGGTATCAAAACAGATTTACCCATTATCTATTTGGAAATGGAACATCCCAGTAGTGGTTTTGGCTTGTGTCACGCTCGTAATTTTGGACTGGATGTAGCGACAGCAGAATTAATCACCTATCTAGATGATGACAATAGCTTCTATCCGGAATTTGTTGCCACAGTACGCGAATTATTCCTTTTTTCTCCCGAAACTCGCTATCTAATGAACCGCCAGTACCGTCGTCGCAATGTTGTTAACAATGGCAAGATAATCCGTACTGGTAAACCATTTGTCTCACCCAGTGCCAAGTGTGACATTCAACAATTGATACGGCACAAAGAAATATTCGACAGCAATGGTTTCGCTCACTACCGCAGGGATGCTCCTAGATGGAACCCTGTTTTCAAAGTATTCGCTGATTATGAATATCTACTGCAATGTGTTGGAATATGGGGTAAAGACGCTTTCAAGTTTAACGATTCGGTGCTAGTTAACTATATTCAATCTAGTGAAGGTATTATCGGCAGTTCTAGTTACAACCAATGGGCAGAGGAGCTAACATTAATCTGCCGCAGGTCTCACCATTATCCCACTCTACAATCAAAAGATGTAGAATCTTTGAACAAGTTAATTGCTGGCTACCAAGGCAGAGCAAATATGTCAGCACCTGCTTTCGTCTAAATTGAAGTTGTCTGAAAAATAAAAACTTTTGTACTAATGCTGGAAATTAGTATTTAACTAAAATTCTATATATTCTTTTTCAGATAACCCCTCCTCTCTAACTATGCGCTTTATCTCTTCAATATCTTTTTTGAATTCCTCCTCATCAGGGTCGTAAAAATAGTCAACATCTACATGACCTTCGGTGATGAGTTCTTCTGAAGTCATTCCATAAGAAAATTGATTGATGGTAATTTGTGAATTATTAAGATTAAGCATGATTGTTCACGAAGAAGATGTGCATATGAATTCTAATTGTAAAACCTTTTTGAATTTATGAACGATGAAGTTATATGGCTTTAAAACTCAATCATTTCGATACAAAAACTAAGCAAGATACACTCATACAAGAAAAACTTGAGAACACACTGGCTGAATATTTATTTCCAGGCGTTAAGTTTAGCATTGGTACAGCTTATCCTGAAGCCACAATACCAGAAGATTTGTCAGAACATAATGGGATGAGTTTACAATTCTCATCTGGTAAGAGGATGTTCTTTGCAAATGACCCCAACATCCGCCAGCAGCTTTACCCCAATCCTTCAGATGGAGCAGCTTATCCGTTACCTTTGACACCATGTCGGACTTTTCAAGAATTGCGAAATGTGAGAGTCCTAGTAGTTGACGATACGACGGGAGAAAACGGTGGTGTGATCGCCAACAACGATGCTAAAAAGTTAGTTGGTGATTGTAAGGGTTTAATTGATAAAGATTTTGCTGTTTCTAATAATATAGAATCGCGTCCCTTTCAGTTCCGTCTTGGTATCAGACCACAACAAGAAAGTCCAGTGATGCGAATTGCTAAAGGTACGCTTGCACCTGCAAGGTTAGATAAATTTGGAGAGTCTTTTTTTAGGATGGGCGGTAGTGCTAAAATCAGCACTTTGCGTACTAAAACTGGCTACGACATAGTGCTGGCAACCTCTTCCTTCAAAGGGAGAAAAGGAGAAGATGCCATTCAACCAGGGGAATATATGCTCACTGTTGGTTTGGGTGTCAAAGCAGTGGCTCAATATCGGGAACACAGTTTAGGAACGCAGATTTTAGTCAACTATCCTAAAGCAGTACAGCAGGAAATCTTGCCAATTATTAAACAACAAGCAGAAAAACTAGCTAGTGACCAAAAAGACCCTAGAAGGTTGGCACTACGATATATTGAAACTTACGAGCGTCGTAAAGCGCTCAGGGCGAAACACGACGAAGCTTCATTAGATACTTTAGAAGAAATAGAAAATAAATTTTCTATATTTGATAGTTTAGACTCTGGTGGTGAAACTGGAGAAATTGAAGATGGTGAAGATAATAGTACTCAGCAAAAAGATTTATTAATTTATTCTTTATTAAAAGCTGATTTGTCGGGTTATTGTCAACTAATCGAGCATCCCAAAATTATAGCTGAACTTCAAGAGTTTGCTCGAAAACAATGGGTAGAAATTGCTACTGGACGCTCTATCAAGTTTACATCTGGTCTTGCTCAACCAAGTTTAGATTTAAAGTTAAACGAAATTTGTATACCTTATATAGCAGAAGGCGAAGAAATTATAGTGACTCGTTCGCCATTAATTAACTCGAATGGCGTGATTACTTTAAAAAATAAATATTTACCAGAAATGTTAAATGGATGCGTGTACATACATCCCAAAACTGCAATGGATAATATGCAGTGTGATTTTGATGGCGACCTCCTGGCTTTTGCTCCAAGTAAAGATTTTCCAAGACTGTCCGCAGAAGTCAAAGAAAAAATTCTACCATCAAATCGTTATCCTGATATAGTCAAAAAAACTAAAGTTCCTTATCAAGGGACATTTGAAGAAATTGCTGTATCGGCAATGGAGAATAAGATTGGAATCATTGCCAATGATATTCAAAAAAATATCGCACTGCAATGTGAAATTGATGCAATGCCTCAAACAGAAAAAGCTGATTATCTCAAAAAAATATTAGTGCATTTAGGTAAAGTGGTAGTCAGACATCAAAAAGGTAAATTGCAAATACCGGATAAGACATTAGACCAAATATATAAGATTACCCAAGTGCAGGCTAGGGATGAGAATGAAAAAGCAGGGGGGCAGGGAGCTCTTAGCAGGGGGAAATCACTCACAAGGGGTGAGGTTTCAATCAAGGGGGAAAAGGAGCAAGGGAGCTTTCACCCACAAGGAGTGAGGTTTGTACCTTTAGTTCCCCCTGCCCCCTACCCCCTGCCCCCTGCCTCTTATCAAATAGAACAACAATTGCAGTCGTTTAAAAAAATATTGAAAGATTGTGTAGCTGAACTTGGGAATGAATTACAAGTAGCTACTGATGGTCCCAAAAGTGCATTGCGACCCCAGGACTCAATTATCCAATACTGTCAGGCTATATCAGCTTATAAAGAAGTAGAGTGGTTGAACGACAAGAAAAAATCAGAAGCCTTTACAGATAGGGGTATGAAGACCAATGGCTATAGCCCTATTGATTTAATGATTAAGCAAACAAATCAAATCTTTGAGCAGTGCAAACTAATAGCTAGACCTATTGAACAATTTAGAAGCTTTTATCCAGAATTGGAGTTTACTTCCTCACAGAAAGAATATGCTCAATCAATTAAGAGTAATTATAACTCCGTCGTCAAGCAGCGTCTTGAACTAGAATCAAGGAGAAAAGTAGAACCTGGGCCTTATATAGTCATTGCTTCTCCATTAAGTGGAAAAAAGCTAGAAATTACTAATTTAATTAATTTTGATCTAGCAAAAAATCCAGAATTCTGGAAAGCATCAGAACTCAGTATTAAGATTTCGTTGAGAAAGCCAACCCAAAAAATACCACATCCTTTATTGGCTTGTATTCAACATAAAACTTCTGCGGGTAAACAGATAGATATCCCGATTGGCACAATTAGCATGAAGTCTATGTCCGAACACGATCTCAAGCCCGGAATGTCTATCAAACAGGGTAAGGTTGAATTTTATTTTGGTATTAGTGATGGCATGATAGATGCTTTAAAGCAGCAAACCAAAGAATATCTGGAATCCGTAAGAAATAATACTCCAGAAGCAGAAAGGTTACAGCTAGCAGCGGCTATTCATGATGTGAGCCACACTGAAGAAAAATACGGTCAGCGCCGAGCTAGTGTAGCGTTCGCTGTTTTCCCAGAGTCGATAGAAAATCAACTTAAGCAGTTGCAATTTACTCAGATGAAGGTAATTGGTACTCAATTTAATGAGTATGCCAACAGAGATTTTAAAGGTGAAAAAGTTGCAATTAAGTTTGAGAATGGCCCTCATCCCCGTGAGCCAACTCAGACTGCTCGTTGGGTAATAGTAGAGGGTAAAAAGCTTGGTACACTTGATGCTCGTTCTCCCCATTTATTGCCTGGATGTGAAGCGATCGCCAATATTACTTCCTCTGACAGCACTAGTATTATTGTCACTAGCTTAAAAAATCCTGATAATAAGTTACAGATTGATGGTGTTGATAAATATGCTTTTGCGAATCGTCAATGGCAAGGAGAGAAAACTAATATAACTATTGACTTGCGCCAGACTAATCCACGTCAACCACCGAAAGTATTTGCTTTGGTAGGAGACAAAGTATTGGGAATTTTGAATAAGCAATCAGTAACTTTTTTACAACAGAGACTAGCAGAGATAGGCAGACAACTTCACGGCTTTACTTTCACGGGTACTGTTAATCATGCTCCTGCTAGTTATGCTGATATAGTCATTGACCCAACTACTGTCAAGTATTCAGATGTTGAAAGCACACAACAGCAGGTTGATCAAAAAGACCACAAACGAGTTGCCACAGTCGTATTTTTTGAAGCACCCGTCGAGCGATCGCATACTAGTAAAACCGAACAGGTGATGTGTAATATGGTTAAACGTGCTGTTAACCGTGCAATAGAGCTTGGCTGTGATACAGTCCATTTCGTAAATGCTTCGCCCTACAAGTCAGATAGCCCCTCTGTTGTTGTGCAGACAATTCAGGATCTCGCGCGATCGCGTCGCGATATCAATATTGAGTTATCTGCTGCAACGTCAGTAAAAAATGCAATGCAACTTTTGGAGCAGCCGAACGATATAGTTATTGGCATCGGTAGTATAGAAACAGCCCCAATCATTGACTATGCTAGTTCTTCAGGAAAAGCTGTAGTAGCGTATCTTCCACAGACTGGAGAGTTTGAGCGGCGCAATTTACCCCAGATCGAAACTGCGATTCAAAAAACAGTTTCAACAGCTAGAAAAGACTTAGAGCAGGAACGCGCCTAAAGCGATCGCCTGAAAAAAAATTTAACTCACTCCGCCTGTGGGGAGTGAGCCAACAAAAGAAAGACTAGAAGTTAAAGATTGCTAGACTAAGTTTCAAGACAAGAACTAATGAACAAGTGTATTAAAGAATTATTATTCCGGTGAAAATTGATTAAGAATTATTGACAAGATTGAATAATTTTTGTTCGAGTAAGGATTCGTCAATTGGACAGTTTGGGATCGTTACCATTCCAAATATCGGTGGAACAAATACCTCTATAGAGTAGGGATAATCGACAAGATAGATTTCCCGGTAGGAGTTAGTGTGGTCAGCTAAATAGATATCCCAAGGTAGGGGACGTGTAAGAAGCTCTGTGATAAATTGGTTGGAGTATTTTACTGTTTGGTAATCAGACCACATTTGAGCTAATATTTCTTGAATTTGCGGACTACCTTGCCATAATTGAGGTGGATTTTGATTGATTATCTCTAGATTAATATCTTGATAATCTTCAAGTGCTTCTTGATATGATTGCTCTTGTTCGGTTAGTAGTGATGAGTAGAATTGTTGTTGTTCAGAGTACCAATCTTCATTACAAATAATATTATGTTCTTGGTTTACATCCAATATCTGTTTGAAAGATTGTACTCTTTGTTGAGTTTCTTTATCGATATCTTCAACATGCCAAGCCAGTCGGTTGTCATGCCCGATAAGGAGCAGTTGCAGCCAATTGTACCAAGATTGGGCATCCATTGCGTGTTGTTGGAGACATAAATTCCCACCAGTATGTTTGTCAAATGGGGGGACGTGAAGTCCGTCTTGTAGTAGAATCCAAAAGGCAAAATCAATTTGGCTACTATTGCCAACTCGGATATGTCCGGTAGTTTGGTTTTCGCTCTGGTTTATCATGATAAAAACTGTTGTTAAAGACGATCATTACAAACAGGAGATAGTGAATCAACACGCTAGAAGATTACTATCTCCCTATTATCTAGGTTAGATTAGTTGCATTTAACTGTGAGTGGTTTTCGTAACCAATATCGATATACACCTGATAGGCTGATGTTGTAAGCTTCTCCTGTGATACTAGCTCCTTTTTTGATGCTGTCAAATATCTGAATTGTTTGGTAATTGGTAGTAGGGGGAATAACGCCTTGGAAGATGTCTCTGTTTTCTCCAGATGCTACTAGATTGAATTTCACCCCATTAATTGGTGGTTTATCCTCGCTAACAATTACTTGCCATACTATCCTGGTTTTTCCTTTAATATGGGAGCATTGGATAATTCCCAATGCTCCTCCGCTAAGGTTATCTCGATTTGTTCCAGCAATTCCTGGAAATTGAGGTAACAATAAGGTGATCATGGTTGCTGAAAGAAGTAGCTTTTTGAACACGAGAATTTCTTCGATTACGAATAGTTCACTCGTATTCCTGCGTAAGCAGCTCAACTACTGTGCAAAAATAAATAATAGCTAGTTAAAAAATAAACCACTCTAACAAGAGTGGTTTATTTAATGGCTTATTTTTGAAGTGTTTGTTTTGGCTAAAATTCCTCCTCTTTTATTTCTTCAATCGACTGATTCATGAATCGTTTTTGTTGCTTTAGTTTGGCAGGTCGATATTCAGAATCTCTAAGAACTGGCATCACAGCTTCTTTGACTGCTTGCTTGGCTTGTAGGTAGAGAAACTCTGTCACCCTTTCGGAGTTTTCATCTTCATCCACTTGCAATACGGTTCGGTTAAGCTCTAAGCTGTATTAATTACAGAAAAGGTGAGTGTTTGAATTTTAGCTCCTGCCCCTTTATGTATCGGTTTCTTGGAGGGAAATTTAGCCCTAGTTTTTTTAACGACTCGCGGGTTACTTCTT
>NZ_JBHFLM010000178.1:0-6826 GCF_041928655.1 Pelatocladus sp. BLCC-F211
CCCACATTCCGCACTTCAATAAGTAGCATGGGTAAACTACATAAACAGAAAATGCGCTCATGAGAATTTGAACAATCAAGTAACCAGAAAATAAATAAATTATCCACATCCAAATTCCAGCTTTTTTACACCATAAAAAAGCTTGTTATTCAACAATATTTAATTAGGATTTTGCAATCAGTTAGGAAAACATCAGATTAAGCAATACTGAATTAGAGAGTTCAAAACTCAGATAATAAGTAATACTTTTGACAAGCTAAAGGCAAAAATTGCAGGATTCGACAACGAGAATCCGTTAAGTTCAGAATCCTCCGCCAACCTTGTGCAATCATCAAGTGAATCCCCTGAAAGCATTGAAATATCCAACGCAAAGTGGGGGATTGTGTGTCTTTGTTTAGTTGATTTTTCACTGTAGTTTTTTGGGTTTTTAACGCTATTCTTAATTGTCTTTGTCCGAAATTATAAACTAACAGACATAATGACATTAACATCATCATTGTCTCTACTCTTTCTGGATTCTTCACAAACAGACTATCAGCAAAAAATAACGGGTCTTTGATAAATCTAAATCCTCTTTCTGTTGATTGCTGTTCTTTATAGATTCTGAGGATTTCTGAGGATTCTAACTCGGTCGCCTCTAAAATATTAGTTGCTAAAATAAATCGACCACAAGAGTTTTGATGTTGGGTGATTAACTCTTGATTTTCTGTGAGTCTAGCTGATATTTGATAAACTACTGTCTGCTCTTTATTTAATTTAGATGTGATTTTTAAGTCGGATATTTGATGATATTTTAATTGGCTAGCTAGTTCTTGAATTTTGTTTTCAGCTAAAGATAGATGTGTAAATTCATCTGAGGCTGACTTCACTAGCTGTTTGCTGATTTTTAAGAACTCTTCTGAGATTTTTTGGGTTAATTTTTGGAGGTCTGATTTTTTTCTCTCGGTACTTTCAACTAATAACCATCTTTGCTCTATTCCGGCATAAGTTACTTTTGACTCTTGATAGCTATATCCTTTGATTTCACTTGGTTTCAGTTCGGTAATGGTGAATCCTTTCATCAAGTTTTTGGCTTTTTTAATGGTCATAGGTACTCTACTTATCCACTTGATATTCGACATTAATTTTAAATTGCTTTCGCTATATAATGCACTGTCAGCTACCATGATACTTTCAAAATCTATTTGTTTTTCATACTCTACTAAGATGTGAGCAAATACTGCTTTATCTGATTCATTTCCTGATGCTCCTCTAAAAAATAAGGGGATATCTCCATCACTACTTACTATTAAATCTAATATACATTGTTTTAAATCTGGTCTATGGTCACGGGAATATCCCTGTTTAATTACAATCGGATTTTCTCGGCTTATTCCTAGTTCTGTTTCTGGACTACTTTGGCAGTTATTATACTCTCCATGTAAATGTAGTGAGGTGGAATCTAAGTGAGAATATTTAGTTGATATTCCATATTTTTTCACTACGGATAAGGCAATTGTTAAGAAGATTTTCGTTAAGCCGTATTTATATAATTTATCCATGACTCTGCCGATTTTATCATCATTTAAATCTTCGGCTTTTATCCCCTCTCCTAATAGATGTTCTATGGCTTTATCTTCAAAGAATTGAGAAAATAAGTATAAGGGTTTTGAGACAAAACCCAGTCCGTTCAGAATGATGGCTTTGACTACTTCTCCTGTATTGATTTTTTCTCTACTATCTTGACAAAATATCTGATTAATTTCTTCTACAATTCCTATTTCATCTATTATTCCTGCTATGATTCCTAAGTGATCCAAGTTTTTACTTTCAAACTCTTCTGTTTGGTAATTCATTTTTTTGATAACTTTACTTAATTCCGGCTAATTTTTACTCATTCTCCCATCTTTTTTCCGGTATTTACTATCAATACCATGAGGATTTCAAACAGTTAGTAATGTTTGTCATACTGTCTATATTAATTACTCACTAATTTACGTGATTATATTTAATTGAAATTGTATCTATTAGTACTAGTATATGTGCTACAAAATGAAGTGCGGAATGTGGGTATGATAGTAAACAAGGACATATTTCAACTAATCGGCTCTTAAGACAGTACAGTCATTCATCAAAAAAGCAGTTAATCACGACCACATAACTGATTAAATATACTGGCTTACCTGATGTAAAAAAATAGTATATTTTAGAGAAATTGTATGATTTATTTTTGGTGAAAAATCATGATTTTGTCTTCTTCAATCTCTTAATCAATGATTGTATTACTCAACTTTAATAAATTCATATATGAATTTATCTCATTCAATAGTTTGAACAGTTGTAATTGCTAAAAAATACCTTTTTTTCTAGCAATTCACAACTTGAATTATCAAAAAGAGGATATAGTTCATTTGTTCGCATTGAAAGGGCTGATGCCTTACCCCAACCAGGATCACCAAAAGTGGGAAAGAACCCATCTAATCTGTTAATCGACACCTTTTGTTAAGAAATATCTGACTAATGCATAGCTATGGAGCGATCGCCAAATGACATACTCAAATTGTCCTTGAAGTTGTTCAGTTAATTTAACAGACAGTGCTGTTTTACCAATACCACCAATTCCTAGCAAAGCTACTAATCGACACTGTTCCTGAACAATCCACCGCTCAAGGATTGCTAATTCCTCAGAGCGTCCATAGAAAACAGATAAATCAATGGCTTTGCCCCAGTCCAGACGACAGCCTAAATTCGTTTCACTAGTCTGATTAGTGACTGGAGAACATTCTTTGCTTAAACTTTCAGATTCATTTTGAGGGATGCTTAAGAGTTCTTCCTCCAAGCCACTCTCTTGCTCCGACGTAATTAACTGCTTTGCTGAAACGTTGTTACTTTGGCGTGATCTCCATCGGCTTAGGACTAAGCGAAAGTTACTTTTAGTAACTTTCTCGCCTAACGTTACTGAGAGCATTTTCCATAACTGGAAGCCTACATATTTGACGTAGCCATCATCGTAATCATAACTTTCAGCAATCTCTGAGTAAGTCTTTTGCTCCCAAGATTGGGAAATAACTATTTTTTGTATATTATTCAAAGACTCTTCGCCGAGAATCGTCTCTATGGAAGCCAATACTTCTTCAAGTGTCATGTGTTAAGCTGTTCCACATCTAATTTGCATAAAATGGAAATCAGATAAACTCGTGAAGCTACTGCTATGCCTGCCAAAGGATACCTGAGTCAATCGCAGAAAGAAAATTTACAAAAAGCTCTATCAGAGAGCTGAAGGGGCGACGAAATCAACTAATATGTAGACTCTATAAGCTTCATAGCCCTCATGCCTTGTTGATAGTACTTACGCTTATTAGGATTTAATCTCATTAATGTGATTAAAAATTTTCCGAAATTTTTCTTTTAGCTCATGCATTATTTTCAGAGTTATAGATACACTTTTAACTTGAATAACTTTCTTTTGTCACTTTAGGCAGAGGAAAAAGCGAATAAGTCTGCCCAAAGTGATAAAAATAGATGATTGTGCAAGGTATTCATGAGGCTAATCAGGTACGAAAAACCTGTAAAAAGTTGAGGAATAGAAAATACCTTGAGCCAAGGTTTAATCAGATTGAAAAGGATAAAAGGTTGAACAATAAGACGTAAATTATTCAGGATATTCTTCCAACCATGATTTTCATCCCACAAAGGGTGTTCCGCAAATATTTTGAGAATGTAGCTGTGAGATTGGGAAAAGACACTTGAATGAAGGCTGACCATGAGATATGTACTACAAACTATTTCCCACCATTTCTGAATGTCAGAATAATGGGTAAGTCGAAAATCTGCCCATCCCAGTTCATTTTTACTTTGCTTCAGCCCATATTCTACCCATGTTCGTAAACCGTAAAGATTCCCAACTTCTGAATACTTAATATCTAGAATATTTGTCATTAAAAACCATGTTGAATTTTCAGGTAGCTTCTCCGTATCCGTCGTGACTTGCCAATATCGAATGGAGCGCCGCTTGCCAAAAATAATCTCTCTAATATATCGAACTTCCAGATTACCATTCGAGAAAACACGGTTAAATTTTCGCCATTTGTTATACTTGATGCTTTGCCCTTTTGGTAGCCAAACTCCGTGGTTACTACGTATAGCTACAACAAAACAGAGTTGTAATTGATTCAATACACTAATAAAATTGCCATCACTTTCCCCATACAGGCTATCTGCTAGCACCAATTCAAACTTAAATCCTATTTCTTGGAGTTCTCGGATTAATTCTGCTGCGATTTCTGGCTTGGTTTTATACTTATCTCTTGGCTGTAATCTCTCCCTTGGTTTATAAATTTGAAATGTTAAAGGAAAGGTCATATCTTCAATCACACCATAGGCTGTCACTACCACTATTCCATTTTCTATTTTGCCTAAGTTCCCAATATACTGCCGTTTTACATAGTCTGTAGTACGACCTTGTTTTTTGTCTCCGATTTCATCAATTATTA
This sequence comes from Pelatocladus sp. BLCC-F211, assembly GCF_041928655.1. Classification (NCBI taxonomy): domain Bacteria; kingdom Bacillati; phylum Cyanobacteriota; class Cyanophyceae; order Nostocales; family Hapalosiphonaceae; genus Pelatocladus; species Pelatocladus sp. BLCC-F211. The sequence goes on from NZ_JBHFLM010000178.1 coordinate 4,473, forward strand.
GAATTAGCGATCGCTTATTTAAGACTCGCAGGATTAATTCTAATCTTCGCTTCTTTAATGATTCTATTGACCAAGGTGATTCTGTTAAAAAATGATGTAATGATTGCTGATTCTCTAACCCTACTACCTTGGCTATTTCTGGTAAAGATTTCCTTTTTATTTCTGATATCATTCCCAAATGTAAATCTCGGAAATTTTCAAAACTCCTGACTTCTGGAAAGATGTTTCTGTAGATTGCACAATATTCATCCAAAAATTTGATGCTGGGTTTGGGGCTTCTTGGCTGTGTCATCCTCCCCTCCTGGCTTTCAGCCCTTCTTTCTGATTTTACTCTTCCCGGAGTGACAAAAGAAAGATAAGTAGGTAGGCACAATTAAACCGAACTATATAAACTTATGTAAAACATCAGAAACGCTTTGAATATTAAGCTTTTAAGAGATTTACATTTCTTAATCTAGTTGTGTTTTTTAGCGCCCACCTACTTAAGTTTATTCAATTGCTCTTCGCTTAAGTTATCTTTATTCTTGAGCAAAGGATATTTACTACTTTTTAATCCTGATAATATTTGTTCATATTCAGCTTTTTTTGCTGCTAATTTTGTTTTTTTAATTAACTCTTCTATATTTCGTTTTTCGATTTTTATTTGTGTATCTAACTCTTTATTTATCTGTGTCATTACATGAAATCTATCTGCTACGACTTGAGCATTTGGCATTAATTCTATAACTAAGTTTTTATACCCTTGCCATAAATCTATACTTACTTCTTCTATTCGCTCTAAAACTTCAATTTCCCATTCTGTAAGGACTTCAGCTATTACTATTTTTGTGCGATCACTTAACATGGTAATCACTTTAGATGTATCTAAATCTATTAGTACTGCACAGTAATGACCCTTTCCTTTAACTAGAGCTATCTCATCAATTCCAAGCCTTTTTAAGTTTAAAGGTCTTGACTGCGATAATTCTTCAGATGCGTCCTTTAACATACGTTCTATCTCTTCCGTTGTAACGATCCCTTTTGATGCTACGCTGTGTATGTCATTCTCTAAAACTTCTTGTATGGTTTTGTGTGCAAGCCGTTTTGTATAAGTTATTTTCTTCCTCACAAAATCGAGATGTTCACTAAATGGTTTTTGACATTTTCTGCATTTGAATTGTCGCCTATTTATTTCTAAAAATACTGGTTTCTCTCCCAAAGGTAAGTCTTTAACAATATATCGATGATTTTGATGTAAATTATGGCTTTTTGTGCCACAATTGGGACAATTAGCATCTAATTTTTTCGATTGTTAGATTTGGTAATGATAAAAAACGTTGTATTCTTTTTCTTCGGCTCTCAAATTTAATTGCTAAAGGTAAAGCATTTGCTAACTTTTCTAAGTTCACTTTTTTGATTGACTGTACCAGATGAAGCAAAATTTTTAGGAATAGGTATTCTGAATAACTCAGTTGACTTTTTAAGTGATTTTGGTAAAATTGAGGTAACATTTTCAATAGATAGGTCTTATTGCAAATAGGAGTCCTATCTTTGTTATACCATTAAATGTCATACTCTATACACATAAAGCTTTTCAGGCTATTTCGTCACCCCCTCAGACTAAATATCTTTTATTTTCATGAAGATGATGAGTGCTTTGACCACATCTTGGGCAAACTGCTGTTTTTTTCTCCACTTTTATGGATAAGATTAATGTTCCTTCGATTTCTTTACTATCTTCTACTATGATTCCAGGTAAATTTAATAACTCAGTCATTAAACTCTTCATGATTTATTAATTATTTATTATTTTGGGTTATTATTTAATATTTTAGCCCACTAAGTAGGGAAGAGCCAGGATTTATTAAATAAGCTGTTAAATCAGGGAGAACTAATCATTAAATGGGGACGAAAGATAAAAAACAAGGGTAATGCTGCTATTGGAAACTAAATGTGGTACAGCTTACTAAAATCAGGGTTAAATCGACGAAAGTCAGAAAGCAAAACCTGTGAAATTCATGCAATCGATAACCGCTATATTCCTCTTTTATTACTCTACCCATAATCAAATAACAAATCAAGGTGATTGACTTACAGAATATTGATACTAACCTTTTGCTAATTTTATATTGTCATCTAGGACTGCTATATTTTATGAAATACTTGACAAAAGAACTCTAAGCTGTACATTTAATCTGCATTTTAAACCGCAGAGACGCACGCGAGACTCACTTACTGGAGTTTAGACTAAAAGCGATATGAGAGAACGCAAACCAAATGGAATTAGAGGTTAAAAATATTCTCAAGTCAGCCTCAAAGCATCCGCGGCCTTGAACAATTATTGTGTAGTATGCTTGTTGAGAAAAAATACAATA
>NZ_JBHFLM010000179.1:0-17767 GCF_041928655.1 Pelatocladus sp. BLCC-F211
AGAGTTGTAGCACCTGGCGTTTGAGGAACGTAGACGCGCCCTGCGCGGCTGATCGCAGAGTAACCCAACATTATCAAGGCTTTGTTGGGTTTCGCTTGCGCTCAACCCAACCTACATTTCTTCTTAACTGAACCGTATTGAGAGATAAAGTTATTATAGCCGTTAGCTGATCATATACCATTAGTTATGATGTGGCTCTAGTTTTGATCGAGTTTAGGCGAGCGATCGCTACCTCGTAGAGCATAAAAATTTATAAGGACGGCAGGCTGAAAACCCTCTCTCTTTAGACTATCCATTACCCGCATTTTTCTTAACATTGCTGTAAGCCAGACTCAGAGGAGATAACAGAAGTAAATAACGGCAGCATAATTGACTTTGGAGACAGAAAATGTATTAAGGTATAGTGTGATCGCTTCGCGTGCCAGAAGCAATCGTTAACTTGAAAACACTAATGTGAATTTGTTGCCATCTGCTAAATCCGGCTTTGGTGATATTATGTTTTTAGCGGTAAAGCGCATACATAAAAAACGAAGTAGGTCAAGCGGACGACTCCTAATCCGAAACCCTGGTAGTAAAAATCCTAAATCTTGTACAAATGTGGGAGTAAAGCAAAAATTAAAGAAATCGTTTCAAACGCGGTCGGGCAGTCCGTGTAGGCTTGTGGACGTATCCAAACGGGGAGATTTGAATACTTTGTATTCGGGTTTCTAGGGAGGACGGATGAAGCAAGAATCCTCAGCCGTCATGCTGAGGAGTGTCAAGTAATGTTACTGTTTATGTATGGCAATACTTCTCTCTCGGTAAACGGGAAAAGGCAAAAGGGGAAGGGACAGATATTGATCTGATCCTTGACTTTTAAGCTTTTTTCTATCTAAAAAATAGAATTAAATGTGCTTATCCGAGAAATATTGGTATATCTAGTGCATCGCTCCATATTGACGAGCATTTTTAATACTTGAGACAGGGTGACAATAAATTCAAAATTAGGAATTCAGTATTTAGAATCACCTCACTATTAAAGTAGGGGACAGCGAAACAGAAAAAATTTTGTTGATTTGATGATCTAGATGATCTATGTGATCATGATCAAACTGCGGGCTTTTATTTTTGACTTTATTAATTCTGAAATTCTGAATTCCCGATTATTTCTGTGAGGAATGTAGTTAAATTTACTAAAACTATGCTGAAATCAGACAAATATCATCACCCGTTGTTAACAGCCAATTCTGCTCAATTAAATGATGCTGATGAAGGCGGATTAAATTTAGGTCAAGTAGGAGCAGCTCTTCGTCGGCGAGCATTGTTAATAGCTGGTGCTACTAGCTTAGTAGCAACCGCAGGGGTATTAAAAGCAGAAACAGATCCACCAATATACCAAGGCAGGTTTGAAATTTTAACCAAGCCTGTGACTGGTGAGACTAAGGCTATAGCTAATGTTCCTCAAACTATAGGAGATACCGACGCGATCGCAGCTCCAGAGACAAGTGAGCAAACCAAGACAACAATCGCAGTTCTACAAAGTCGGGGAGTGCTAGAGCCAGTCATCAAAAAGCTTCAGACTAAGTACCCAGAAATAAAATACGACTATGTAATTAACAACTTAGTGATTGAGCTTAAAGAGCAAAATATTTTAGAAGTTCAATACGTCGATCCAGATCAGCAGCTAGTAACTGATTTGTTAAACACCATTAAAAATGCTTATCTGGAGTATAGTTTAGCAGAACGCCGTAAAGACGTTGAGCAGGCAATTCAATTTGTAGAAAAACAAAGAAAGCCATTAGAACAACGAGCCCAAGATTGGCAAGAAAGACTGCGAACCATTAGACAAAAGAATAATTTAGTTGAGCCAGCACAAAAAGCACAGGAAGTCTCTAGTCATATTGCCACACTGACACAGCAGCAACTAGACAATCGTGTGATGCTAGAACAAATGCGAGCTCAGTATCAGGACTTGCAAAAAGAGTTGTCGCAACAACCAGGTGCATCAGCAAGTAATTCTCTGCTCAGTGATAACCCCGGCTATCAAAAAATTCTTGATCAACTTCAGCAAACGAATGCGGAAATTGCCAAAAGAGCATCTATATTTACTGAGGAAGAAGAAGGTATGGTGCGCCTTTCTCAACAGAGAGACACAATGGTTTCAATGTTGGAAGGAGAAAGAGCGCGGGTAAACAGAGATTTTCAAAGCCGCATCCGGCAGTTGGAAGCACGTGATCTCGCTATTACTGAAAAAATAGATAATCTCAATGGCTATTTGCGAGCTTTAGCAGCAGTTAGTCGCGATTACGATAATATTCAGCGAGAATTAAAAATTGCCACCGAAGGCTTAAGCCAATTTTCAGCCAAGCAACAAGCATTACAAATCGAGTATGCTCAAAGATTACAACCTTGGAGATTACTAGATCCTCAATTGACAAAAGTGAGTGAACCTGACGCCATCTCAGATAGCGCTAAGAGAAATCTACTATTGGGAGGAATGTTAGGTTTGCTGATGGGGGTAGGAGCTGCTTTAGTTGTTGATAAACTCAGCAATGTATTCTACACATCTAAGGAACTCAAAGAAACCATCGGACTCCCATTGTTAGGAGTTGTTCCTCTAAGGAAAGAAATAGCTCTTTCCACAAATGCAAGTAATACTTCTAGTGGTTTGCAGCAAGCAACTCGTGCTTCATTTTTTGAAGTATTTCGCTCTCTTTACACCAATATTCTGCTGTTAGGTTCTGATACACCGATTCGTTCACTAGTAATCAGTTCCGCAGGACAAGGAGATGGAAAATCAACGGTTGCTGTTCATTTAGCCTTAGCAGCAGCAGCAATGGGACACCGAGTCTTGCTTGTGGATGCAAATTTACGTTCTCCAAACCTGCACCAACGGGTAGGGTTAATGAATATTCAGGGATTAACTGACGTTATTTCTTCGGACTTAGACTGGAGCAACGTGATTGAGCGATCGCCTATTGAAGACAATCTCTACGTCCTTTCTGCTGGCCCTATTCCCCCAGACTCAATCAGGTTACTCGCGTCTCAGAAAATGCAGGACTTGATGCAAGACCTACATAGTAGTTTTGATTTAGTTATTTATGACACACCACCTCTAGTTGGATTTGCTGATGCAACTTTATTGGCAGCTAATACCAACGGTATGGTATTAGTTGCTGGTTTAGGTAAGTTGAAGCGTACCGTCTTCCAACAAGCATTAGAAGAGCTACAAATATCCGGCACACCCCTCTTAGGTTTGGTAGCCAACAAGTCAAGAGACGCCGCACCTGCTTCCTATACCTACTATCAGCAATATTACAGACAGAGCATGAGCGTAGAACGTGTCGGTGACGACGATGACACAGATGACAGAAATAACTCGGCGCCTACCTCTTCTTCGGTGAGAAAAATTAAGGGATAGTAGTTTGTTGTTTGTAGTTCGTAGTAAGGACTAAAGTCCTTACTACGAACTTATTTCGATAATTTTACTTATCACTTATCCGGCGATTTTAAAGCACGATCTAGTATTTGCCGTGCCTCTTCTGCTTTCGCTTTTGCTTCCTGATAACGTAGATTCGCCTGAGCGAAAGTTTTGAGAATCTTAAAGCCTTCCTTGAGGCGAGCAATTTCCTCTTCTGTTACAGAATTATCTGAGAAAAGAATATCAACTTGCTTACGAATTTCCAGCGCTTCGGCGCGTGACTCTTGGACTTTCAGCTTCAGCGTAGCTAGGTTACTGAGAATCTGAACAGCTTGGGTAATTTCGTCCTCACTGTTCTTAGTATCTATTGATACTTCTTTTACTTCTATCAATTGTTTGGCACTAAATCCATCTTCGAGTTCTGTAGGTAAATTACCTTCATCCATGAGTTGCATCAGTTGATCCATAGCTTTCTCACGGGCTTTGGCTGAATCTTTACCAGGTACAGTGAGGATAATATCTGGGCTTTGAGCGAGAGTATACTGAACCATATTTATGCAAGAAACTTGCTACTGCTTTGAAAGCCGATTAATTTTAACATAAAGGAAGCACAATTTTAGGGATCGGGGATCGGGGATCGGGGATTGGAAAGAATTTTGGATTTTGGATTTGCGATGCGTGGATTTCAATCTAAAATCTAAAATTTCTTGTCCCCCTTGTCCACGCCACGTGCTACAAGGCGGGAAACCTGCAAGGGCGCAGTGGCTCCCCTTGTCTCCCCACACTCCCCGATCCCTGATCCCCAATCCCCGATCACCCGATCCCCAAATAATTCTGGACTATCTGCAAAATTCGTTCTGCTGCATGACCATCTCCAAAAGGATTGATTGCATTTGCCATTGTTGCATAAGCAGCTGGGTTACTCAGCAATTCTACAGCGTTAGCAACTATAATCTCTGATTTAGTGCCGACAAGTTTAGCTGTCCCAGCAGTAACAGCTTCTGGTCTTTCTGTTGTTTCTCGCAGAACCAAAACTGGTTTACCTAAACTAGGTGCTTCTTCTTGCAAACCACCAGAGTCAGTCAAAAGAAGGTGCGATCGCATAATCGCCCCTACCAGTTCACCATAGTCTAAAGGTTCTGTTAAAAAAATCCGAGGGTGATTGCCCAAACTTGCCTGTAATGGTTCTCGTACCGTAGGATTGCGGTGTAATGGCAATAATAAGGCTGTGTCGGGAAACTTATCTAGTATCTGTAAAAATCCTTGCGTGATTCCTTGGAGTGGTTCTCCCCAATTCTCCCGGCGATGCACAGTCGCCAGTAAAACACGATATTTATCCCATTCCAAACCAGGTACATGACAAGCAGGTTCCTTTGCAGCTACATTCAACAGCGCATCAATCACCGTGTTCCCAGTCAGGTGAACTTGACCCAAAACGCCAGAATTTTTTAAGTTTTCCACAGCTAAAGGTGTGGGTGCAAAGTGCAATTGAGTCAGTTGTGAAATCAACCTTCTATTAGCTTCTTCTGGAAAAGGATTAAATAAGTCATCTGTTCTTAACCCAGCTTCTACATGACCGACAGGAATTTTTTGGTAAAAGGCTGCCAATGTTGCTGCAAATGCTGTGGTAGTATCTCCTTGCACCAAAATTAAATCTGGTTTATTTTCTTGAAATAATTCTTCTAATCCTCGCAAGCTGCGGCAAGTTATATCAGTTAAAGACTGTTGTCGTTGCATAATTTCCAAGTCGCGATCTGCTGTGAGGTTGAAAAGCTGCATGACTTGTTCAACCATTTCGCGATGCTGTCCAGTCAAAATAACTTGCGTTTCAAAACCTGGAAAGTCTTGGAAAATTTGAATTACTGGAGCTAGTTTAATCGCTTCTGGACGAGTACCTAAAATAATGTAAACGAGTTTGTTATTAGTCATTAGTCATTGGTCATTGGTCATTGGTCAATAGTCAATGGTCAGTGGTTAATAGTCAATTGTCAATAATTGTGAAGTTCAAGTTATGGTCAATTATCACAAATAACAAATGACAAATGACAAATGACAAAAAAGCATGAAAAAACCCGGTAAAACCGGGCAGGATGCACTGTTTGTCGAATTTAGCAATTAGGTTACAGTTTGATGTCACAAGTGAGTGGGCAAGCAGCATAGACGGTCTTCTGCATTTGCTCTGTTTCTCCATGCAACCAGCTCAACCACTTCACTTCTTGGGGATGAATACCCTTAGCTGTCAGCACACTTGCACCGATAACAACAGACAAAATATTAAACAGAATTAAACCACCTGCCACAACTAAAACGGCACTAACAGGCATCACAGATTGCAGAACAATAGATAACAGACATCCGACTGTAGCCATCAAAACAACCAAAGGAAAACCGACAACCAGCAAGCATACTGCCAATGTGAAAGACCATATCAAAAAACTTTTAACCATTAACAAGGAATCTGTCTTGCTTAAAGTAGCTGTTTGTGAGAGAGCCATGAGTGTATCTCCTAAATACGCAAATTGGTTTGGAATTCAGAAGTCTTTCGTTGATATTGAAAAACAAAGGGATCAACAATTAGTGATGTTCAGTATATAAAAACTAGTTGAGAAGATGAGCATTTAGTTAATAAAATTAACAGTTATATTTTTTTAATTATGGACAAAGGTAGATATAGATATTTTTGCTAAAAACTTATTTTTGCCATCTATCCTTGGACAGATAAGATATAAACGACTAATTTATTAGGTGTATGTAAAGAATTCACTTCTAGTCTTCTTAATATTTCTTATGACAATCAAAGATGACTCTCATAATCAGGACTTACGCAACTTGGGTTAGTAGAGTGCGTCAGACTTGATAAATTGGTGATGAGCAACAAATTTTTGCTTCTGACGCACCCTACAAAATAGGTTGACTGTGACACTTGCGTAAGTCCTAATAATTTTGAGATGTGGTTAGTGTAGCAAAGCGAAAGTTGAGAAACCACTTAAGCTCATCCCCGACGAGCATGAGGAATAGGGTATAGGGAAGACTTACCATGAATTGAAGCCACACATACTTAATTGGATTTATTTTATACTATTATTCTCAATATATTTACTAAGCATATTTTATGTATATATTGTGTTAAACATTAAATTGTTAGCAAAAATCAACATTTTTAACTTAAATCACAATTAAGAGTTTGTTGAAAAATATACCTCAACTTACTCTTGATGAAATTGAACATAATTCAACGTCAGTTCGATTAACCTCTCACGGATGCTTCCGGACTCCCTTTTCTACAAGGGAAGTAAAACCAGGACTTGTCAAACTTACGTTGATTCATTTCGGTGACAAATCAACAGTCAGCGATCGCATACAGCAAATCACCCCAGACTAAAAACCTGGGGCTAATCAATTGTAAAGATATATGTCAGAATCACAAAATCCATTAAATTCGGCTCCAACTCCAGTCCGTGGTGTTCCTCCGCTTCCGCCGCCACCACCCACAATCAGTACACAGCGCCAGTTGACACAAACTTTGGAAATACCAGTTGACAAAAGTCGTACTGCTCAGTCTGCAACACCACCATTACCAACTCCTAGTCCTGCCTCTGCTCATCGTCCTGGGACACCACCACCAGTGCCTAATCTCAGTGCTGCTCGTATCAAAAGCAACAGTTTACACCCAACTTTAAATCAATTAGTACGAGAAGCTTATGATCATGGCATATCTGATATTCACTTAGGTGTAGGCGAACCGCCCCGCTTCCGTAATCGTGGAGAAATCCAAAACACAGATTATCCAGAAACGGATAAAGAGACTTTTATGAATTGGATGCGGGAAGTATTGACGGAAGCAGAAATTCAACGGTTTGAAGAACACCTAGAATTTGACGGTGCAACTCAGTACGAATTTGCTCGTGTGCGGATCAATATCTTTGATTCTCTCAAAGGTTATGCCATGGTCATGCGTTTAATTCCACTCAAAATCTTAACCATTGACCAATTACGCTTACCTCCTGTTTTCAGAGATATTTGCCACTATCACAAAGGCTTGATTCTAGTGACAGGCCCGACTGGTTCTGGTAAATCTACCACGATGGCAGCGATGGTTGACTACATTAACAAAGAGATGCCCAAACATATCATCACCATCGAAGACCCAATTGAATTTGTTCACAGAAGTCAAAAGTCCTTGATCAAACAACGGGAAGTAGGAATGCACACCCGAAAATTTGACAACGCCTTAAAAGCTGCTTTGCGCGAAGATCCAGACTTGATTCTGGTCGGGGAAATGCGGGACAAAGAAACCGTGAATACAGCCTTAAAAGCGGCTCAAACTGGTCACTTAGTTATGGGAACCCTGCATACTAACAGCGCCGTGAAAACGATTGAACGTATCCTCAATCTGTATTCAGGCGATGAACAAGATGCTATGCGAGTGGCTATTTCGGAATCTTTAGTAGCAGTGATTGCTCAAGGTTTGTGTCGTACAACAGATGGTAAGCGTGCTGCCTTTCACGATATTCTAATAAACACAGAAGCCGTTAAAGACTGGATCAAAGATGGTAAATACGATGAAATTACAGAACTAATGAAACAGGCCGGTTTTGACGGCATGATTACTATGAACCAGTCTCTGTTCAACCTCTATCAAGAAGGTCGCATCACCGAAGAAACAGCCTTGGAGATGTCGCCGACTCCCAACGAAATAGCCCAGATGCTTCGAGGTCGAGTATAAGAATTAGGGATTAGGGATTGGGGATTAGGGGCTGGGAATTAGAAAATCAAAAAATAATTTTGAACTAGCCTCTAGCCTCTAGCCTCTAGCCTCTAACCCCTAACCTTTTAAAAACCTTGACTTCAGATAGACTAATCCTACCCCAGTTATTCAAAGGCATTGCGCTGTTCACACCCGGAGGAGATTTGATTTATTGTATCGACCCCGGTAAGCAAGGTCGATGGCATTTACACTTATGTGCAACTTTACAAGAGATCCTAGATTTACCAGAGCCGCCTCATTTTTTAGTACCTTGCTACACAGCAACTATTGATCATTGGTTAGATCCACGTACGCAACAGATACGCACTTTTGCCGAAGCCTATCCAGCTGTGATACGACATCAAGCAATACTGAATGCCATTTTTGGTACAGGGGATATTGTATGGCAAAGCGCACCTTGGCAAGAAGGATTATGCGATCGCATGGTATTACATAGTTACCGCTCTTCATTCCCCCAACTTTGGGAAGATCATGACCTAATCGTACGTCTAGAGCCTTTTGAAGCAGTACCATACTACCAAGAAACAACAACACTACAAATCCAACCAAACGCTCAAGGCTATGTCCTACGTCTATTTGTTGCTGGACACAGCCCCGGTATCGAACGTACTCTTGAGAGTCTCCACGATCTATTAGAACAATACCTTAGTCAACCTTATACTTTGAAAGTCATTGATGTTGTCAGCCATCCCGAACAAGCAGAAACAAATCAAGTCACAGCAACCCCCACTCTTGTAAAAGTTTGGCCCCTCCCTGTGCGGCGCATTGTGGGCGACTTGGATAATGTAGATAAAATTTTGCAGATGTTGGGTGCAAAAGAGCAGAGTTAAAAAGTCAATGGTCAATGGTTAACTCAGATCTTGCACCTGTCTGGATAAACCCTTAATACACCCATAAGAGTGTAGTAAACTAACACGATTCGCGAGAATTAGGTTACGCACTTAAAAGTCATATATATAACTGTACAAATATTGAGAATACGTAAACTGCTCAACGGACCTCAGCACAGGTGATCGTCAAATTGGAGAAGTGTCTGAATTTATGCTCATGAGGGGGGGCGCGGTCGCCTATGGCGACCGCGCCCCGGCATACCTACCTGATTGGGGACAAGCAGCAGAAATCGCGTTCCAAACTATATTTCCACACTTGGTGGTGTTATTTCTTTTACAAGATATTGAAAGCCTGAGAGACTTAGCACTTAGTCAAGGAATTGACATTCAAATTTCCAGGTGCAAGATCTGAGCTAGTTTGCAGTAATGACTTGAGTATTATTGCTCAGTTAAAAAATTTTAGTAATACCAATTTGAAAAAAGAATGCGACAGATAGACTGACAGAACTCTTATGCACAAAGAGTTTCCCAATCCAAAATCCAAAATCTAAAATCCAAAATGGTATAAAAATTGGGTCAATCCTAGTAGCTGCAAATATTGTGGATATTAATACGCTGTATATTAGTTTCTGATGACTGCTGTGTGCTGATAAAGCAAATAGCTATCAGTTAAAGGGACAAGTAAATGCCAAATGCGTAGATATTTGTAGGGTTTAACCTTCATTCTTCCCTTGTAGTAGGATAAAGTCAAAGCGGACAAACACAATATAAGCCCCTGGGCTAAGTTAGCGAGCTTTGTTACAAAACTTTATCTATTCCACAGGAAACTACTCAAAAGTTCTTTACAACCTTTGACTAAGCGCTACTAGCTGAAAACTTTTTATTTCGGTTTGATGGAAAGAGGTGGAAAAATCGTGAAAAAATTGGTGCGTTTATTAACAGTCTTTAGTTTTTTGTTGGTAGGATGCTTGGCATGGTTAGGTACGCCTCAGATAGCCCAAGCTAGCAATTTTAACAGTTTTGCTTTGCCATCGGTTTCTGTTCTAGCCTTGCAGAATCCAGCAGATGCAAAGCTTGCAGATGTATATGGTGACAGAATTGATTTAAACAACACCAATGTGCGAGCTTTTCAGAAATATCCCGGCTTGTATCCTACCCTAGCAGGCAAAATTATCAAATATGCTCCTTACAATGAGGTAGAGGATGTATTAAAGATTGAAGGATTGAGCGAACGTCAAAAACAAATCCTGCAAGCTAACCTAGATCACTTCAAAGTTACAGAAGTAGAACCAGTCTACACCGAAGGATTTGACCGTTATAACAACGGTATTTACAGATAAGACACAACCGTAAATACGGTTATTTACTATAAAACAGTATCCCACTCCCTAGAAAAAGGAGTGGGATTTTTATATTTTGACCGATACGATACCAAGTTGAATTTAAAGGACACGGAGGACACGGGGCAATACGGTTCAGTTAAGAAGAAATGTAGGTTGGGTTGAGTGCAAGCGAAACCCAACATTATCAAGGCTTTGTTGGGTTACTCTGCGAGAAGCCGCGTAGGGCGCGTCTACGTTCCTCAAACGCCAGGTGCTACAACTCTTGGGACCCCCGCAACGCACTGGCTCCCCAACCTACGCTAGTTTTAGTTTTTAGCCTTAACTGAACCGTATTGGGACAAGGAGGACAAGGATGACAAGGGGGACACGGGGGACAAGGCAGAAAAGTTACGCTGTATGAGCGCAACTTCGTTTGAGTGAGTGCAAAATAATCCTTCAGACATATAGAAATTTCAGGTAAACCAGATTTTGGAAAGATGAATCTGCACCCTTATTCTTTTTAGACTGTTTGGAGAACAAAATGATCAGGAGCTAAAATTCATGTCTGCTAAAGGAAACGAAAAAGAAACTACACCATCTAATTCTGGTGCTGCTTCTGGTGGTTATCAAACCCCCATTGAAGAAGATATCCGCAAAACTGGTAACGCAGCTCAATCTGATGCTAAACAATCAGCTACACCAGAAGCGCCAGGGGAAGATACTGTAGCAGGTAGTCCTAATCAAGGAACAGAGTCCCGTTAATTGCTTGACGCTATCTTCAAAAGCTAACCCGTGGGGTCATCATTAGATGAGTGCGTTAGCAAAAATTATTGAGTGGGGTTGTGTCTATCGAAGACACACTTTCCACTCGATTTTTATCTTTGTTGCTATTTTCAGACATTCTTTAAACTTAAAAATTTTTTGATACACCAAAAGTGTTAATAATTTATCTGAAAAAAAGAGGTTGCTTATATATGAATAAATATCATTCTATACTAAAAAAATTATGCAACCGAGAGTTTGGGCTTGTAGCATTGGATTGGCTTTGTCTTGGCTGATATCACCAGTTATGGGTGTAGAAGCACTCAAGCTTCCTAGTAAACAAACACAGAATGCTACAACTGCTAAACCAATTATTGTCAGTAAAGCTGATTTTGGGGTTCTCAGGGTTGAAAAAGATGGGAAGACTACCCTCATCCCTACGAAAAAAGTGCCACTTCAAGAGGGAGTTGCATATGGCTGGCGGATTCAACTCAAGGACTACGAAGGTGAGGTAACATGGCGAGAAGTCCTTCAGTTACCAAAACCTCCTGAAAGTTGGGCTACAAGTAACACTGAAAACTTTTCCTTGTCACCTGACGGTAGAGCGGCAAATATTCAACGCACAGATCAAATCAAAGATGGTGTGATTAAAAACTCTTGGACGATCGCCAATGGTGATCCTATAGGTAAGCATAAGATAGAAGTTTATATTGGCGATCGCCGGATTGCTACTTTTGAGTTTGAGGTCGTTCCTCCCATCAGACCACAAAAGCCAACTCCAAAAGCATAATGACAAGTTTTGATATGTATACTAGAAAATGTTTTGTATAAGCTCATCAGTCAACAACAGACTTGGAGAATTTAGCCAATGAGTAATGCAGAAGTTGCTGCAAAACTTAAAGAAGCTGCTGATAGTTTATTAATGCCCAGTGAATCAGAATATCCTTTTGAATCAGTTCACTGGCAAATTGCTCAACAAAAGCCTTTAACTCCTAATCAAATTTTAGAATTCACAAATCATTCTTTGGATGTACCAGTAGAAGTGGTAGATGTGGATTATTTTTTTAGAAATATTGCTGTTGAGCAAGAATGGCATGATAATCAACAAAAAGAGAATGTGAAAAAATATAAAAAGCTTGTGGAAACCATCAAAAGTAACCTCAGCGACGTTCAAGTTTACCGCGTTGGAACAATCAACATTGATGTCTATATTGTTGGCAAAACACAATCAGGTAATTTAGCAGGCTTATCAACTAAATTGGTAGAAACCTGATCATAAAAATCTTACCCGTCTTAATATTAAGACGGGTAATTCTTTGAAGCCCTATTAAGTTTTACTGATTATCAACTCTAGCTTCAATTGTGTTCTCAATTATATCGGAAACATTAGAAAACAAGTTGTAACCTGTTCTTGCTTCAATTGTATCTACACTAACTCTGTAAGAACGCCAGTCATTGAATCTAATTCCTTGGTCATTGGGCATATCAACAGCGATGACTCGTGTATTAACTGTTACGCCACTAATCCCAAGTCCGGGTTGATCTAAGACTAAAATAGCTTTCCAAACTCTGTCGGGTACTGTCACTCTACCACTTGAAATTGTGCTAGCCCCGCCATTAGAGCCAGTTCCACCTGAGCCGTATCCCCCAGAAATGATGTACAGTTCTTTTCCCTCGTTAACTACTAAATTTCTGCTGTAATTTTCTAAATTTGCCCACGGGCCTTGATTATTATCAGGAGCTTGGGGGACTATATTTGTCATCAAAAATGTTGCAGAATTGTTCGCAATTGTGTTTGTCCGATCTGCTGAGGGTGTCATATGCCCTCGATCAAATCCACTACCAGTGTAATCAGAACTGGTGACTCGATAGCAACCACTTGGTAGTGTGGTATCAGCACGAAAATCATCCTGGCGAGGTGCGCTCCCTAGCCAAGACGAATTCAACTGCCAACTCACCCAGTTTGGTATACCTCTACTACAGTGGTGTGATGTTGCGTATTGTGACTTAACCAATAAATAGTTACTCAGGCTGGAACTTCCTGCATTGCTAGGATTACCCATTGTTAAATGCACGGAAGTTTGGGCAGGTGCAGGAGTGGGTAAAGTTGCAAGTAAAATAGCAAGCAGACAAGCAGATGCACAAGAAATCAGGAAAGTCGAAAACTTCGCTTTCTTCATAAGTATCTACTTGAGGTTGTAATTATGTTTAATTTTTATCTCACGAGAGAGAATAAGCTTTACAAATTAATTCTGAGTTAAGTTAAAAATAAATATTAGTTAATTAAAATCTGAAAGAATAAAATATTTTTCTAAGTAAATACAATTTTGCTTGTATAAAATTCCTGAGAGAATAGTGTTTTTAAATTGTTATTTTAGATGAATTATGACACCAAAATCCATCGGTTTGCAGCGATCGCATCGGCGTACTCAACAAAAAACCCCGGTGTTAACTACCGAGGTAAAAGAGAAGTACGAATGACGATAAGAGATATGGCGAGAAATAAAAAATCCTAGCTAACGCTAAAACCAACCAGAACTAAAGTAGTGACAATCAAAGAAGCAAAAACAGCTTGGATAGCGTATTTACGTTGTTCCCAAATTGCAGGGTACTCGGCATAGTACATCTGGGGTTCAGCTGCGTAGTTATTAAGAACGCCGTCTTCATTAACAGTGGTATACATAGCTTGTTTCCTTTATTTGTTTCTTTATGTAAATAAATATAACAATATTGTTACAAAGAGTCAACAGGACTTGACAAAAAAAGTTTGATGCCCTCGATAAGAGTGACTTATCAGGGATGGGGGCGATAATCGCAATTATGTAAACCAACAGCGATCGCAATACTGCTCGGATAAGACAAATCGATTGACATTTAAATTCTGTAGAGACGCGATATATCGCGTCTCTACAACCCCAAAATTATGTCGAAAAATCCTTAACCGAACCGTATTGACGGTGATCGCACTCTTACGTACTCAAAACAAAAAAGTAAGGGAAAAAGTTTTTCCCTTACTCTTTCCCATTACCCTTGACACCTAAGCTTTAGTATGCTCTGCGACTAAATTGGTAGTACAAGAAGATCGCAATAATCGCACCAATTACCGCTACAAATAAACCAGCAATACTAAAACTTGCACTCGTTATTGCCAGAGTTCCCGTTTGCAGTAAATTCAGTAAAGATCCTCCGATGATAGCACCGACAATTCCCAACAGCATTGTTGCTAGAATGCCACCACCTTGATAACCAGGATAAATTGCTTTAGCGATCGCACCAGCTAATAGACCTAAGACAATCCAAGCAAGAAGACTCATGATTTGACTCCTTAATAGTTGTGAAATGGAATATCGTTGAAGATAAATTTTTAGAAATAATAAAGTTGGAGCTTTATAGACCCTAGACGTTCGCAAATAACGACCGCTTGTGTAGAGTTTTTACCTCTCGTTATTTGCGACAAAATAGAGTTAGCTAGCAACACTCTATAGCCGTCTATGTCTGTGTCATATATGCACTGTTGGTAGTTTTAACATCGCTTTTGATGGTGACTACATATAAAGAACTTGAGCGGTTTAACGTTCTGCCAGTGCGGTTTTCTATCATGATTACAGAATAACAGACTCAACAAGCCGACCTAACCATCTTTAGTCAGATAGTCCTTATTTCTAGAGTTAGAATCACAAAAACAATCATTATCTGTCTTGACACGTAAAAAGCTTATGTTCTGAGCTAATACCTTGAGTTCACAATCTACACAAATGCGAACTCTAGCTATTTCTTATAGATTGCATAGATCAAAGTTGAATCTGTACTTACTATTGCCCTAATTTGCTCGTGTCGGTGAAGTTATTATGGTGCAAAAATCTGCGATTGTGAGTAATTCTTACCCGAAGTTTAGTAACAAAATTAGAACTGGTGGATCACTAGTGTGAGATCATGGGGAGAATTAACGGTGGTCAATGTAGTCTGAAGAGAATGGAACACAATCGGAAGTCAACGGTCGTAATTACAGGTGCTTCCTCTGGGGTGGGTTTGTATTCTGCAAAAGCCCTAGCCAAAAGAGGATGGCACGTGGTTATGGCTTGTCGCGATTTAGCGAAGGCTGAAACAGCTACTCAAAGTGTGGGAATTCCACAGGACAGCTATACAATCATGCATATCGACTTGGCCTCATTAGAGAGTGTGCGACAGTTTGTCAAGGACTTCAGAGCCAGTGGTAAGTCCTTGGAGGCTTTGGTTTGCAACGCCGCAATTTATATGCCTTTGTTAAAGCAGCCATTGCGAAGCCCAGAAGGGTATGAGTTGAGTGTTGCTACAAATCACCTTGGTCATTTCCTCTTGTGTAACCTGATGCTAGAGGATCTAAAAAATTCACCTGCTACGGACAAACGGCTGGTGATTTTGGGAACTGTGACGCACAACCCAGACGAACTAGGCGGAAAGATTCCCCCACGTCCAGACTTGGGCGATCTCAAAGGCTTTGAACAAGGATTCAAAGAGCCGATCACAATGATTGACGGTAAAAAATTTGAACCTGTGAAAGCCTACAAAGACAGCAAAGTCTGCAATGTACTGACGATGCGGGAACTACATCGACGCTATCACGATTCAACTGGCATTATCTTCAGTTCTCTGTATCCAGGGTGTGTTGCGGAAACACCTCTCTTCCGTAACCACTATCCCCTGTTTCAGAAACTCTTCCCCTTGTTCCAGAAGCACATCACTGGGGGATACGTATCTCAGGAATTATCCGGTGAACGGGTTGCAGTAGTTGTTGCTGATCCTGAATACGCCCAATCTGGAGCCTACTGGAGTTGGGGAAATCGCCAGAAGAAAGACGGTAAGTCCTTTGTGCAACGAGTTTCTCCCCAAGCCCGCGATGATGTTAAGGGCGAACGTATGTGGGATTTGAGCGCCAAGTTGGTTGGAATTGTTTAAGGAAAACAGAGTTTGAGCAATTTGATGGGGCGATCGCTCCATCAATTTTTATATATTTTTAAGTAAAATAAACTAAATTATTTTGCAGTTTTATGTGTAAAAGGCTACCTAAATTTGAACTTTTATGATTCACTGTTCACTGTTTACCAATCCCTAACCATCAACCAATGACAAATGACAATCAACGCGAGTAACCTTGACTTGATACTCAATGAGGGTTGAGAATTGGCAGTTGAAAGTGCGTATTGGCTAGCTTGGTCACAAATATCAGGGATTGGCCCGGTATTACTGCAACGATTACAACAGCATTTTGGCACGCTCCAGGCAGCTTGGGAAGCTAGTCCAGCACAGTTACAAGCGGTGGAAGGTTTTGGTTTTCAGACATTGCAAAAAGTGGTGAGACAGCGATCGCATCTTCATCCTGAACAATTACTTATCCAACACCAAGAACAAAACCCGAATTTTTGGACACCAGCAGATCCAGAATATCCCCGCTTGCTAATAGAAATTCCCAGTCCACCGCCATTGTTATATTTTCGTGGTGAAGTCGAACTTGCAGAAAATCTCGGCGAAATTCCATTAGTTGCGATCGTTGGTACGCGCCAGCCCTCAGAATATGGTATCCGTTGGACTCGTCAAATTAGCACAGCTTTAGCTAAAAACGGTTTTACAGTTGTTTCTGGTTTAGCAGAAGGAATTGATACAGAAAGTCACACCGCCGCTTTGAAAGCTGGAGGACGCACCATAGCAATTTTAGGTACAGGTGTAGATGTCATCTATCCAGCCAAGAATCAGCAACTGTACAAACAAATTTTAAGTGCGGGGTTAGTTTTGAGTGAGTACCCAGCCAAAACCCCACCCGATCGCACTCAATTTCCCCGTCGCAATCGGATTATTGCTGGGTTGAGTCGCGCTGTCTTGGTGATGGAAGCGCCTTTAAAATCTGGTGCTTTAATTACTGCTAACTATGCGAATGAATTTGGTAGAGATGTTTATGTTTTACCGGGTAGAGTCGATGATTACCCATCTCAAGGATGCTTAAAATTACTCAGTCAAGGTGCTGCTCCCATTTTAAAAGAATTAGATGAACTATTAAAAATGCTGGGAGCAATACCAAAAATAGATTCTTCTGTTGTTTCCCCAGAAACGCAACAATTAATCTTGCCTGATTTGCCACCAGAACTGCAACAAGTAATGAATGTAATTTCCTCAGAGTCTTTACCCTTCGATCTGATTATCCAACAAACAGGTATGGCTGCGAGTGCTGTTTCTAGTGCATTGTTGCAGTTGGAATTAATGGGTTTAGTTTCACAACAACCAGGAATGAGATATCAACGTAGCTGAAAGTTGATTAGTCTGGTTTGAAAAGGGGTGTGGGGGTGTAGGGGTGTAGGAAAAGTTAATAAATATAAATTTAATCCAAAAACTGAGGACACAATCTGGAATCAACTTCAATCTGTTGGTATCTAATATTACGATATAAAACTTGGGCATTGATTATTCTTTTCCCGATTACCAATTACCGATTACCAATTACCGATTACCAGCCTACGCGACACTATAAGTCAATACGGTTCAGTTAAGAAGAAATGTAGGTTGGGTTGAGCGTAAGCGAAACCCAACAAAGCCTTGATAATGTTGGGTTACTCTGCGATCAGCCGCGCAGGGCGCGTCTACGTTCCTCAAACGCCAGGTGCTACAACTCTTGGGACCCCCGCAACGCACTGGCTCCCCAACCTACGCTAGTTTT
>NZ_JBHFLM010000018.1:0-38108 GCF_041928655.1 Pelatocladus sp. BLCC-F211
TTGATAATGTTGGGTTATATTACTCTGCGATCAGCCGCGCAGGGCGCGTCTACGTTCCTCAAACGCCAGGTGCTACAACTCTTGGGACCCCCGCAACGCACTGGCTCCCCAACCTACGCTAGTTTTAGTTTTTAGCCTTAATTGAACCGTATTGACATATATTCTTCATAAATCAATCTATAAAATTTTTTAAATCAAGGGGTTAATACCATTCAAAATCTCTTGTTTTTATAATCAAGTACTATTTATGACAATTAAAGTATTTTAAAAAACATTAGATTTCAGTATTTTTCCTAAAGTTTTTCTCAAAATCAAGAATAAGTAAATATTCTGATTTTGAGATGACAATTACTCGGATACGGAAATAACATACGGATATGTTTCAGAACAAACACATAAGTTTGTTTCTAATAACCGAAATTATCCTTAGTTATTTCCAATAAATCATGCAAAAAATCTCTGCTTTAACAAAAACACTGATAGCATTTTCTGTTGGTTTAGGTATTGCTGCTGCTACACCATCAGCAAAGGCTGCTTCCCTAGTTCCTCAACAAGAAGGAGAAGTACAAACCAACCTCGGATGTCTTGATCCGAATCAGTGTATTAACACAACTTCACTAGGTTATACAGTCACAAGTTTAGATTATGATGGGGCTGGAGGTTATGGTCTTAGCCGATTATTTGTAGATAGCAGAACCACTTCTAATATCTATGAAGGACAAGGTCTAAAAGTTAGTTTTGGGACAAAAGATGCAGGTACAAACCCAGCATTAAGCGAATATTGGTTCCGTCCTGTAGCAATTACAGAAAAAGGTAAGTTACCTGAAGGTGGTCAATTAGAAGTCGGTCGTTTCTTATTTAACTTTACTAAGGAAATGTCGGAAGTAAGTTTAGATTTTTTTGACGTAGAAGATACAGGCACTGCTATCTTGCTAATAAATGGTCAATCAGTTAGCAATTTGAATGTACCTGCTGGAAAAAATAACAAAATTCAGTCATTGACTCTTTATAATGTAAAATCTTTTGAAGTGCAGTTGGGTAACGCTTATTCTAACAAATTCAAAACTGGCGATGGTGTTGATATCAAAGGAAATGTAGTTCCCAAACCAGTAACAGAACCAGGAAATATTCTCGGTTTAAGTGCTTTATTACTAGTAGGTACATTCGGCTTGCGACAACGCAAAAAAACTGCATCAGCAGCTGAGAATTTGGTTATGAACTTATATAATTAATGAGCTACTTCACAAACATTTACTATTTACTCACCGCGTGATTTCTCTAGAAACCCGGTTTCTCAGTTTTCCGAAACCGGATGTCCATAATCAAGTAAGTTGTCATATTAGACCATTAACTTCATAAAAGGATTGATAGTAAATAAAAAATTCATAATTTAGACATTTATTTTCTTAGATTTCTCCTTCTGTTTAATCTGATTGAGTAGATAGAGTAAATAAGCCCAGCACTTATTTACTTTATACTACTCATTTTTTTATAAGAAAGTTGTGAAAATTGAGTAGAAACGCAAAATTACCCTGCGGGATATTGCTACGCGTCCCTACAGGATTCAAATGTCAATCGATTTGTCTTATCCGAGCAGTATTGGTTGCTGTTGCGTCTACATTATTATTTTGATTTCCTAGTTATTAATACGTATATACCTTGTGAATTTACGGAATAATATTAGGTTTTTATCTGCAAATCAAGAAAATGTAAAATATATTTTTCCTACTACCCACTTCAGCAAATTATCTATTAGCTTAGTGATGCAATAGCAATACATCATCATTTTTTTCTACGAATTTCATTTAAAAGGGTTGCAGAAGGGGAATCATGCATAAATTTCATTTTTTAGCAGCAATGATGGGAACAACTTTGGGCTTGGGCGTAATTACTAGTGCGCCTGCTGCTCATGCTGTTTCCCTCATTCCCACACAAGAAGGTGAAATCAAGACTAATCTTGCTTGTCTTGATCCAACTAAATGTCTGAGTACAACTTCACTAGGTTACACAGTCACAAGTTTAGATTATGATGGGGCTGGTGGATATGGTGCTAGTCGATTATTTGTGGATGATAGAGCCACTTCTAACACCTATCAAGGGCAAGGTTTAAAAGTTAGTTTCGGAACAAAAGACGCAGGTACAAATACAGGAATCAATGAATACTGGTTACGTCCTGTAGCTATTACAGAAAGCGGTAAGTTACCTGAAAATGGTCAATTAGAAGTTGGTCGCTTCTTGTTTGAATTCACAAATGTAATGTCGGAAGTAACTCTAGATTTTTTTGATGTGGAAGATATTGGTACTGGCGTTTTGTTAATCAACGGCAAGTCAGTTAACAATCTGATGTTGCAAGCTGGAAAGAATAACAATATTCAGGCTTTGACTTTTTACGATGTCAAATCTTTTGAAGTGCAGTTGGGTAATGGTCATTCTCAGAAGTTTCCCAAGTATGGTGATGGTGTGAACTTGTCTGGAATCGAGGGAATACCAAAAGCTGTACCGGAAGCGGGAACGACTTTTGGCTTGAGTGCTTTGGCGATAGCAGGTATGTTTGGCTTACGGCAACGTAAAAAGATTTTATCAGTAAGCTAAAGGTGATACTGTTTTAGCTGCTGATGTATTCAGCAGCTTTTTTATTTTTAACCAAACACTTGTGGCCAAGTATTGACTAAGAAAAACACAACTGCTGCGATCGCCAACACCCCCTGAATTAAATTTCCCACGACTGTACCAACTACAATTCCAATACCTGCTTTGACTGCGATCGCAAAGTCTCTTCTATAGATTAATTCACCGATGATTGCTCCTACTAGAGGGCCAAACAGTATTCCTAAAAGTGGCCCTCCTACAGGTAAAGCTGGTAATAATCCTAAAAACCCAGCAATTAAACCAATAATTGCACCTATCTGTCCCCATTTACTAGCGCCTGCTTGTTTTGCACCTAAATAACCAGCTAATAAATCTACACCAATACTTAGAACTAAAACTATAGCTGTGACAATCAATGGCGCACTAATAGCAGCAAAAGAACCTTTTATAAATCCCCAAATAATAATAGCTATTAATATTAAACTGGCACCTGGTAAAGCTGGAACCACAGAGCCAATAATACCTACAACCATTAAGGCAATTAGTAATAAATAAACTATTTGCATAAATATATATTATTAGTTGTTAGTTGTTAGTGGTTAGTGGTTGGTTAAACATGCCCAATACCCAAACCTCATACCTTCTTCCTAAATTTTTCATTTTTCATTTTTCATTGTTTACTCCCCATCGTCTCACTCAGGGTGACAGCTAACTTATCAGCAATTCCAGCGATCCAGTTTTCATCTTGTTTAGTATAGCTGCGAGGGGCATTTGCTCCTAAAATCAAAACGCCTTCTTTACCAATTGGTTGACAAATTACTCCTTGAGTATTTTCTGGCAAATAATCAAATTCAATTTTTCCCGGATAGACTTTTAAGGCAACTAAATACACAGGCTGTTGTTTTTCGAGTACTCTTTTTAAAATTGGGCCTGGTGTCACCTCTGATTTTGTGCCTAAAATTCCTCGCCGCAATAAAACTTTACCTTGATAAAAAACGACAAGCGATCGCGTGACTGTATTAGTTAACAATAAATGCGATGCCCAGGCAAGTTCTGTTTTGATTGTCTGGGGTAAATCAGGAGCAAGTACAAAACCTTCTTCTCCAATTAGTTCTACTGCATCAGGCGATCGCGGTTGTACTTGCTGCCAAAGTAAACCCGTTAAAATCAATACTCCACTCAAAATGACACCCAAGACATCTGCACGAGCTTGAGACTGTGTTATTTCTGATGTCAGCAAACGGTTTGTTAACAAAAGTACAGCGCCTAACCCCCCCACAACAATAGGTAGACGCCGCAAAATACGGTTCGGATCGGATTTAGCCATGCTTGATCAATGCTGAAAATTGACATACCTCCTCATCCTAAAGGAGCGAGGATTCCTTGACACTTCACAGAAGCTTGCTACTAGTAGTCTTACAGTCTCTCCATGTCCGTTTAAAGTCTCCCAATGCCCTATGGCGACTTGTTTTTATTCTAGTAGAAATTCAGGGCAAAGCCGCCTTTCTGGAACGGAGCTTGTATCCCATCAATTTTGTTCAAAAGTCAAAAGTCATGTTTTTGTCTCCTTTGTCCTCCTTGTCCTCCTTGTCTCCCTTGTCCCCCCTGTCTCCCTAGGGCTAATTCCCTTCCCTAAAAACTTACTCTTCTCCCGGTTCTATAATCCGTTGAAAAAGATAACCAGTTCCTCTGGCTGTCAAAATCAATTCTGGGTTACTAGGATCGTCCTCTAATTTTGCTCGCAGACGAGAAATATGTACATCCACTACACGGGTATCTACATGACGTTCTGGTGTATACCCCCAAACCTCCTGCAAAATTTCTGAACGAGAGAAAGCCTCTCCAGAACGACTCACTAGCAGTTCTAGCAAGCTAAATTCCATACCTGTCAAGCGAATACGCTCATCACCTTTGTAGACTTGTCGCTTGTTGGTATCAATTTTGATATTTCCAACATGGATTACTCCAGAACTGGGAATCCCAGAAGCACTGTTTTTATCTACCCGCCGCAGTACTGAACGGATTCGAGCTTCGAGTTCTTTGGGCGAAAAAGGTTTAACTACGTAATCATCAGCACCTAGTTCAAGACCAGTAATCCGGTCAGCAACGTCCCCCAGTGCTGTTAACATAATTATTGGGACATCTGATTCCTTACGCAATTCTTGACAAACGCCGTAGCCATCGAGCTTAGGCATCATCACGTCCAAAACTACCAAATCAGGGTCAGTCTTGCGGAAAGTATCCAAAGCTTCTTCGCCGTCGCCAGCAGTTACAACATCATAACCAATCATCGAAAGCCGAGTTTCCAAAATTCGGCGAATGCTGGCTTCGTCATCTACTACCAGAATTTTTTCTTTATGACTTTCCAAGCTAATCAACGCTCCTTAACTAAAAATTTTCATGATTAAATTTTCATACCATAATATTAAGATATCATTCCAATTATTCCGTGGGAAAAAGCTGTAACTACTTCTATTATTGGATTTTTGTTTTGCTGAAGAATTAAGAAAAAATTAAGATTATTTAATAATATTTAAGAATGCCAAAGCCGAAAACTTATTATGTTTGTAACCAATGTGGCGCAGAATCTCCACAATGGTTTGGTAAGTGTCCATCTTGCGGCACATATAATTCCTTAGAAGAAGAAATTTCCATCCAGTCCTCAACGGATATTCCAAGTCGGGGAGTGAGTAGTTGGCATTCTCAGCAAGGAAACACTAAATCTGCGAATAAACCAGCAAAGCCACGAGCTTCTTTGAGATTTGATCAAATTAGCGATCGCCAAGTTACACGCTGGCCTTCTGGTTATGGTGAACTAGATCGAGTCCTCGGCGGCGGTGTTGTCCCTGGTTCGATGGTATTAATTGGTGGCGATCCAGGCATAGGCAAATCTACGTTACTTTTACAAGTATCAAATGAACTAGCACAAAGATACCGTATCCTCTACGTCTCCGGAGAAGAATCTGGACAACAAGTTAAATTAAGAGCTTCCCGATTGGGTGTAACCAAACCACTCAACGTAGTTAGTAATGGGAATGGCAATGATAATGGTAACACTAACAACTCTGAAGTAATAGAAGAAACACCCATAACCTCAGAAATAAGGCAAATTGAAGGAACAATTGCCGATTTATATGTGTTACCGGAAACAGATTTAGAAGAGATACTGAAGGAAGTCGAATCTCTCAAACCCAATTTGACGGTAATTGACAGTATTCAAACAGTCTTTTTCCCTGCTCTAACCTCTGCACCCGGTTCTGTAGCCCAGGTACGGGAATGTACCGCAGCTTTGATGAAGGTGGCAAAGCATGAAGATATTACCATGTTGATTGTTGGACACGTAACTAAAGAAGGAGCGATCGCCGGACCGAAAGTTTTAGAACACCTCGTAGATACAGTGTTGTATTTTGAAGGCGATCGCTTTGCTTCTCATCGGTTATTACGGACAGTGAAAAACCGCTTTGGTGCTACCCATGAAATCGGCATCTTTGAAATGGTGGAACACGGTTTGCGGGAAGTTTCCAACCCCAGCGAACTATTTTTGGGGAACCGTGATGACCCTGGTCCCGGTACTGCGATTGTAGTTGCTTGCGAAGGTACACGCCCGATTGTTGTGGAGTTGCAAGCATTGGTAAGCCCCACTAGTTACGCCTCACCCCGTCGTTCTACCACAGGCGTAGACTACAACCGCTTGGTGCAGATTTTGGCAGTTTTGGAAAAGCGGGTAGGCGTTCCCATGTCGAAACTGGATTCCTACGTCGCTTCTGCGGGTGGGTTGAACGTCGAGGAACCAGCAGTAGATTTGGGTGTAGCAATTGCGATTGTTGCTAGTTTCCGCGATCGCGTTGTCGATCCTGGAACTGTATTAATTGGTGAAGTCGGTTTGGGTGGGCAAGTACGCCCTGTGTCACAAATGGAATTGCGGTTAAAAGAAGCGGCAAAATTGGGATTTAAGCGGGCGATCGTTCCGAAAGGGCAAAAATTTCCCAGCTTGGACATTGAGATTTTGCCGGTTTCCAAGGTAATAGATGCGATTATCGCGGCGATACCACAAGCATCGTTGGAGGATGAAGATTTAGAACCAGATGAGGAGTGACCGAAGAAAGGCAGACGGAAGGGGCAGAAGGCAGTCCCAATGAAAAAACCTCACCCCCAGTCCCTCTCCTTACCAAGAAGAAGGATGTCAGTTGTTACTGTGGATACTTTAAAATCAACTCCAACATTTTTTTGTATGACTCATCATTTCCATGCTCTGGAAACAGTTCAATCGCTTTTTGTAAATCTTCAAATCCGCCGTTTTTATCTCCGGATTCAGCACGGATACCACCCCGGATTATATAGGCTTCTGCATATTTGGGATTGATTTTTATGGCTTGGGTTAAATCTGCTAATGCGCCTTGTTTATCTCCTAATTCATAGCGGGAAGCACCCCGGCCAGCATACGCTTCAGCATAGTTGGGGTTGAGCCTAATCGCTTCATTAACATCAGCGATCGCTCCCTCATAATCCTGATTTTTCTGCTTTTCTCTGGCTCTGATAAAAAAGTCATCCGCTTTTGGTGTAGCAGCCACAACATTTGGCGGACGCACGCCTACATCTACACCCACAAATGATAACTGTCGCAAAGCGGAATAAATAGTGATACCTAATCCCGTAATTATTTTCGTCTGACTCTGTCCGCCTATTGTTTGCTCATCAGCCCTGCCGTGAATTGCTACTACTTCTCCCTGTTCATTTAGCACCGGGCCGCCGCTCATTCCACCTAAAGTATCGTTATCGTAAATAATGTTATAACCATCACCTTGGGCAGCACCATTCGCTTGCACTTGTCCCTTATTAAAAAATAAAGTCGGATTGGGAATTGCACCTCTCTGTACGGGAAATCCCGTTACGTACACTGTTGTACTGGCTGTAGCTTTGTCTGAATTTCCGATTTTGGCAATTTTATAATTGTTACCACTGCTAAACTCAACGACAGCTAAATCTGCTCCTGATAAGCGTTTAACAGATTTAACTTGATTACTTTTTTGATCTGGTGTAATAATTTCGTACTTACTACTATCTTTGACCACATGATAAGCAGTCAGGATGGTGTAAGTGTTACCGGAATGCTTGATGAGAACTCCTGAACCAGAAACAATTGGATTTTGACTATCCACAATCCGCACAGTGATTTCTCTACCAATGCTTTCTAACTCCTGCGAAGACAGGGCGAATACAACTTGCGCCTGCACCAATACAATAGACACGCCTATCAATAGCGGTGGAATTGTGTAGTAGTACTTCATCATCAGAGACTATTTTTCTCTATTTTGTGGAAGATATAAGAAGCTACAACTAAAATTTGCAGTATTTTGGAAATATGTCTAGATATATCAATAAAAATACAATCTTCAAATTAAAAAAGCATAAATATAGCTAAATACACTAACTTTAGGTAATAACTGTAGAAGATACTCAATGTGCGAGCATCAATTAGTTATGAATGCTGCTTTTTACCTTCCCTACTTAAGATTTACTACAATCTCAAATCCAAAATTGATATGACTTCTCCTCGCCTCATTCCTCAATCTGATCCTCCGCTTCCTCCTTGGCAAACTCTACCAACAATGTATGATTTACCAAGTGACAACCCAGAGGAACCCGGTTTGCCTGATGATTTCCACTTTTTACAGCCTTTACTTTTATATTTAACTTTTCAACCAATAAACTGGAACCCGGAATTAGTTTATAGTGCTGCTGACCTCAATCTCTACTACGATATTCAGCATCCTCTGTGGTACAAACGCCCAGATTGGTTTGGTGTGGTTGGAGTGCCAAAATTATATGATGAACGTGATTTACGTTTAAGTTATGTAACCTGGCAAGAGCGAGCAAATCCTTTTGTTGTCGTTGAATTGTTATCTCCAGGAACAGAAGAAGAAGATTTAGGGACAAAAAAAATAGAAATAGGTAAACCTCCGACAAAATGGGAAGTTTATGAAAGAATCTTGCGGGTTCCCTACTATATTGTTTTTAGCCGCTATACAAATGAAATTCGAGCATTTCAGTTAGTAGGTGGACATTATGAACCGATGAATTTCACGGAAGGACGCTTACAAATGCCAGAGTTGAGTTTAAGTTTAGGATTATGGCAAGGTTCATTTCGAGATATTGAAAGGTTGTGGTTAAGGTGGTTTACTTTAGAAGGAAAATTAATTCCTGCACCCACAGAAGAAGCTGCGGCTGCTACCGAACGAGCTATGATTGCTGAACAAGAAGCTGCTCAAGCAAAAAGAAAAGCAGAACAATTAGCAGAACGTTTGCGTCAATTAGGTGTGAATCCTGATGAGATAGATTAAGTTAGTTGTTAGTAAATGGAAAACAAAAAACGTCATCTTCAAACAATATCTTTCCTTTTCT
This sequence comes from Pelatocladus sp. BLCC-F211, assembly GCF_041928655.1. NCBI lineage: Bacteria > Bacillati > Cyanobacteriota > Cyanophyceae > Nostocales > Hapalosiphonaceae > Pelatocladus > Pelatocladus sp. BLCC-F211. The sequence goes on from NZ_JBHFLM010000018.1 coordinate 8,992, forward strand.
GTAACAACAGCGCCACGATTAAATAAACAAACGTATGCACACCCAAAATTCCCCAATTTAAACCCAAATTCTTCCAAGTTGCATTGTACACATCAGACTTTTCAAAAATATCCATAAGAGAAGGTAAACCTGGGGTATTTTCTGGAACCATTGCATTGACATTGACTAAGGTTCCGTAAGCACCAATTGACCATCTACTAATTGTTAGCCATCCTAATTTAGCTGCTAAACCTGTCATTTTAAATAGCACTCCTGAGAGAATGATTTGGGGAATCATTATTAAGGGAAGAATGCTATTTGCTTCGTTTTCTGTTTTGACTAGGGCAGATATCATTAAACTCAGGCTAACACTTGCCAGCAGGGTTAAAAAGGTAGTAATTCCTAAACCCAAGAACCAAGGTATGAGATTAGATTCTGGAGATTTAAAACCGATTAATACAGCTGCAATAATTAATAATGTTTGCAACAATACTAAACTGGAACGAATCGCAACTTTAGAACCCAAATAGGAAATTAAACCCAAGTTAATCAGTCGTTCTCGTGCATAAATAGCTGCTTCTTTGACAATCTCTCTGACGGAACTAGAAAGCCCTACCCAAATTCCTATACAACTAAAGATGAATAGTACCTTTAGTGCTAAAGGGCCTTGGGTAATTTCTACGGGGTTGAGTCTTTTGAGGGGTGTTTCGTCTCGTAATATCCATGCTGTGAGTGCGATCGCAATCGGCCCTGATACCGACGATAAAATTATACTTGTGCGATCGCGCAGCACTAATTGCAGATATCGCTGACTCAACAGCACCAGTTGTTTAATCGGAGATATGCCTGTGTGAATGCGATCATCTGCTTTCGATGTACTATCTTTACCAGGCTTTAACTGTGATTTTACGTACTTCTGGGATTCTGGCGATCTTTCGTATTTCTGCGACCAATAATCAACCGTTGATGCAACATCTTTGCCATTACTGCCTTGATCAAGTTTGATATAAATATCTGAAAAATACTTTAAGTCTTCTGAGGGCATTTCAAAAAAGCCCAGTGCTTCCTTGGGAGGGCCAAAGTAACAGAGTTTACCACCTCTACCCATGAAGACAATGTGATCGCACACTTCAATATTGGCTGTCGCATGGGTTACTAACACTACTGTCCGCCCTTGGTCTGCTAATTCTCGCAACAGACGCATCATTTCTTTATCTAAACCAGGGTCAAGACCAGAAGTTGGTTCGTCTAAGAAGAATAGTTTCGGGTCGGCTAATAGTTCCACGCCAATACTGACGCGTTTACGTTGTCCACCACTGAGATTACGGATAAAATTTGTCCGTACGTGGGTTAGTTTAATTTGTTCTAAGGTAGTATCTACTACTTGCTGGACATTTGTGTCGGGTGGAAGCCTCAGTTTGCAGGCATAGCCGAGTACTTCCTCTACCCGGAGGTCGGGGTGTACAATATCATCTTGGGGAACATAACCTAGTTGTGAACGATACATCGGCCAATTTTGCCGCAAGTTGTCACCATTTAAGTAGACTGTACCAGAAGATACTGGTTCAATTCCCAATAAAGATTTCATCAAGGTAGACTTACCAGCACCGCTACCACCAACTAACGCTACTAGCTGTCCTGGTTCAATCACCAAAGATACATCGTTCAGAATTATTCTTTCTCGTCCCTCTTTGTCTTTGACTTTGCGTTGCAAGCGGTTGACATCAAGACGGATTTGACTACCACTGTCTAATAATTCTAGGCAATCTGGGCGATAAAGCAGGCTAAACGGCCCGATTTGAATTCTGCTTTGATCTACTAACTGAAAGCGTTTGGAAACTCGTTGACCATTGACAAAAGTACCATTTGTACTTAAATCTTGGAGAAAATGTCCCCCTTGACCATCAGGATAAATTGTCGCGTGGAGGCGAGAGACTGTAGGCGCATCCAACTGCATGGAAGAATAGCGATCTGGTTTTGGCGATCGCCCCAATTGCACAGGCCAGTCCTTCAAGCCTTTTAACATCAAGCGGCGGTTTGTAGGGATCGTTACCGGAGCATCAACAGGGTTATAGTAAGTTAGCTGAATTCGGTTGTGAGGAGATTGTCCGATTTCTAACTGCACGCCATTTTTTAATAAATAGCCACTAGCATCAATGGGTAATTGGTTCAAAAATATACCATTACGACTAGGATTGACTCCATCACCATCATAGATTCGATAATCTCCTCCTTCTTTACGTAAAGTAGCTTGTTTTCTGGAGAAGACTTCCCAGCCTATTGGTACTTCTAAATCTGCCCATTCGCGACCACGCCCCAAGCGATGCTCATCTTTTTGAAGATAAAGCCGTAGGATTTGGCCTTTGTTATTCAGTTCCAAAAAAGGTTGAGGACTAACAAGCGTAGCTTGTTCAAAGCTCCCTGTCATGAAATTTATTATACCTATTCTCTGGTTAAAGCCATACCCGTATCCTACAGGAATTGTGGGTGATTTTCCGGATTATTTTTGATAATTTCTTCGTAATTTAACGGAATAAGCATAGATGTGAAGGTAGTTATTAGATTGTTCTTGTTCGTTGGTTGTTCCAAACAACAGAACTTCTTTCTTCCATCATGAGCAAAACCAAACCACATTAGTCAAGATATATTTTCAAATAGCAACATTTGTCGTAAAAAAGGTTAACTTTTTTGTGCGATCGCCTTTTGCAAGGAGATCGAAGTACGATCATCAAAATTAATTGCGCCTGATTATCTCCTGCTGTTGTAACTAAAAATTATGAAAATTAATATTTTTATTCAGTCACGTTTTTTACTATTTCAACTAGTGGCATTAATAGGGATATTTGGATTCGGATGTGACTCACAACCAAAAACAAGCGAGAGTCCTGACAGACTGACTATCGGCGTTATTAGCTACGGTGAAGGAAAAATATCGCTTGATAAGTACGATCGCTTCAAAGATTACATCGCATCACAAACTAAATCAATTGTGGATTTGGAGCCAGCCTACAACGAATTGCAAGCTATTGACCAAATTCGCAACAAAAAATGGGAATTAGTATTTGCACCTCCGGGTTTAGCTGCGATCGCGATCGGCAAAGAACTTTACATTCCTTTATTTTCCATGGAAGGAGTTAGTAATAGACAACGTTCTTTATTAATTGTCCGAGATGATAAACCAATCAATAAAATATCAGATTTGTCTAACAAAACTGTTGCTTTAGGAGAAATTGGTTCTGCTGCTGGCTACTATGTCCCTTTGTACGATCTCTACGGTTTAACTTTAGCTCAAATTCGTTTTGCTCCTACTCCTAAAACTGTACTTGAATGGATTGATAACGCAACAGTTGATGCTGGTGCTATATCAGAGCAAGATTTTGAGGTTCATCGCCGTAGTTTCAGTACGACCAAGTTTAGAACTTTACACACTAGTCGCTGGATTCCCTCTGGAGTGATGCTACTTTCGCCAACAGTAGATCGCAATCTCCAACAGCAAATCCAAAAAGCCATGAATGATGCACCTGCCGATATTGCTGCCGACGCAGGTTACATTCCTGCTGCTAAAATACCTAATTACCAGGAGTTTATTAAGTTAGTAGAAAAAGTTCAGCCTATAGAGCCAAAAGTGAAGCAAACACCTGCTATTCTCATTCCAGAAACATCTAACCCGACAAAGTAAATTAGCAAGCAATTAACTCAATAGTTGCATAATACTTAATAAAATGTAATAAATTATTTGCATATTTTTTGAGTTTATACCCAATAAATAATTAGGGTGATAGTAATTTATGATGTTAACAAATATCTCAAACAGAAACTAATTGGCTTTTACAATAGTCATTTAATGTCAAAACTTCAACGTGTGTTCTCCAAAAGTAAGTCTGGAAATCCAAATTTGAAAATCATCAAAAATTGATGTTTAGATAACTTTACTGGAAAAGTGTAGATTCATAGATATTTTGGATTTCTTGTACGAAAACTCATAGGCTAGGAGTTGAAGTTATATGTAACAAAATTATATATGGGAAATAATTAGGAGTCTCATGATATGTCTCAGCTCCCCTTAGTCAAACCAGAAATACCTTCAGGAACATTAATTGATAATCGTTACATCATCCAACAACTGCTAGGACAGGGGGGTCTGGGGCGAACCTACTTGGCGTTTGATACTCGTCGCTTTAATGAGGCTTGTGTCCTGAAGGAATTTGCGCCGATTGGGACAGGAGGAGGAGGAGGATTAGAAAAATGCCGCAATTTGTTCAAAAGAGAAGCAAGAATTCTTCACCAGTTAGAACATCCACAAATACCTCGTTTTTTGGCTTGTTTTGAAGGAGATGGTCGCCTCTTCCTGGTACAAGAATATGTCAATGGTAAAACTTACTCAGCCTTATTACGCGATCGCCAACGTCAAGGACAAACTTTTACTGAAGAAGAAGTCATTCAGTGGTTGAGAAACTTATTACCCATTTTAGAATACATCCATCAGCATCATATTATTCATAGGGATATTTCACCTGACAATATTATGTTACCCGAAGGTAATATTTTGCCCGTCTTAATTGACTTTGGAGTTGGAAAACAAATAGCTGATCTCAATGAAGTTACTAATGCCAACCAAGCGACCTTTGTAGGTAAAATGTCTTTGGTAGGGAAAGTAGGATACGCCCCCCGCGAACAAATCAGCTTAGGGTTGTGTTCTCCTAGTAGTGACCTCTATGCTTTAGGAGTCACAGCAATTGTACTGCTTACAGGTAAAGATCCATCATTGCTCATGGATCAGTACAGCTTGGAGTGGAAATGGCGTTTTTACACTTATGTCAGCGATGAATTTGCTCAAATCCTGGATAAAATGCTGTCAGATACACCCAGGTACAGATATCAAACATCTCAAGAGGTTTTAAGGGATCTTGAGCTTTTAGGAAGACCTCAAACAGCATCACCATCAACAATGTTTGATGTTCCTCCTACCATACTTACTCCGGACGCTCAAACAACCCTAACAATATCTCAATCTCAGTCTCCTAATTCAGATTTAGATGAAACGGTGCTGAGTAAAGCATCAAGTCAACAAACTTCTCGCGATCCACAAACGAATCAAAATCAACCAAATTTTCCAAATCGACAAACTTATCAGAGTCAACCAAATTATCAAAACTCACAAACGAATCAAAATCAACCAAATTTCCCAAATCGACAAACTTATCAAAATCAACCAAATTATCAAAACTCACAAACGAATCAAAATCAACCAAATTTTCCAAATCGACAAACGAATCAAAATCAGCAACAAATAACTTCACTCAACGCTGCATTTATACGGCGTTGTCAAGATGCTTTAGCCTTCTATATTGGTCCGATGGCTAGCCTGATCGTAGAAGATACCTTAGCCGATAATCCGCAAACGACACCTTACCAGTTTGTAGAACTCTTAGCAAGAGAAATACCAGAGTCAGAAGCCGCATTGGAATTTACTAGACGCTTATTTTCGTAGAAAATTATTCTATATAAATAGCCTGCGTAGGCAGGCGTAAGTCTCGTGTAGTAGCGATTACGAACATCGCCGGGTATTTTTGAAAATTACAATTCTAGTACTATTCACCGTTAAGGATAGTCACTACTTCCAGTACTTCCCATTCCTCCTGTACCATGTGTATTTCCAGGAGGACGTTTGAGCCGTTTCATCGCCATTTCTAAACTTAACTTCATGCGTTTAAAAGCTTTGGCGAGATTACCAATTTCATCATTAGACAACTGTTCAAACTCAACCTCCATATGTCCTGTGCTGACTTCTTCCGCTACACGAGTGATGCGTTTGAGAGGAAGAACAACTTGTCGATTCAAAAAGATGTTAACTAAGACAATTACGAGGACAAAAACAAGAGATACAAGTCCAACAATTAACACAGAAGATTGGTTTGCTTTTTGAATTACTCTGCTAGCTGGTACAGAAATAATTTGCGCGCCTATAATCTCACCCAATTGCCAGTTAAAACCGTTAGCTGTACCATAGCGATCGACCATACTTTTTGGTGCTTGGTCTGGCGTACTGTGGCATTCTAGGCATTTTGGAGCAGAAACAGCAAGTGGACGAGCAATGTAAAAAATATCTCCACCAGGAAGCGATCGAAATCCACTTGTTTCTTTTAAATTTTTGTTAGCCCGGAAACTATTAACAACTTGTGTCTCAAAGCTATCAGCCTTATCCCGCAAATTAGTAGGGTTTAAGGTTGGTTCTTTATAAAAGAAATCTCGATAATCTTGTTTTTGTCGCAAATTCTCAAAGACTTCCCTTGCTGAGTAACTAGGTATTGATTGCGGTAAAAACTCAGTTTCCAATTTATCAACAAGCTCTGGATTAACTTGATTGCTAGTGTACTGCCGAACAGCAATCATAGTTTCCATCAACATCAAAGCTGTAGAGGTAATTTCTTGTTTGGCATTTTGCCTTAAAACAGAAGATAAAGCCAAACCGCTCAAGCTTAAACCAAATGTCAGAATTACAAGTAATAAAATCGTAACTTTTTGTTTCAGTCGTAAGTTTTTTAGCATAACTTTAACCATTTAATATCATACTAGTTAAATTTTAACTTTATACAGTTCATGATTTCTGGCAAATAATTGTAGGTAGTTAATTATATTTGTTCGTCTCACCTCAATTGAGATATATAACATATTTTTTATCTTTTATTGATAAATATTAAATTTCTGTAGTTCCAGTATTTCTTTTCAGTCTTTTCATTGCCATTTCTAAACTTAACTTCATGCGTTTAAAAGCCTTAGCAAGATTGCCAATCTCATCATTAGTTATTTGTTTAAATTCAACATCCATATGTCCTGTGCTAACTTCTTCCGCTACACGAGTTAGACGCTTTAAAGGGCCAATAACTTGACGTTCTAAGAAAATATTGACTAAAAGAACAACACAAATAAAAACAGCAGAGACAATTAGAAGAATTACAAAAGAAGATTTATGTGCTTTTTCAATCACTTTGCTAGCTGGCAAAGAAATTATCTGTGCGCCAATAATACTATTCAACTGCCATCCAAATCCATTTTCTGCGCCATAACGCTCAATCATCGTTTTCGGTGCAACGTCAGGAGTACTGTGACACCTCAAGCAGGCTTGTTGAGTCAGCTTAAGTGGACGAGCGATATAGAAAATATCTCCACCAGGTAATGAACGAAAACCATTTAACTCTTTTAAATCTTTTTCATCAGTAAAACGCTTGATAATATCTGATTCAAAAGAATCAGCTTTATCCCTTAAACTTGTAGGATTGAGTGCTGCTTCTTTATAAAAAAAGTCTTTATATTCTGGTTTTTTTCGCAAAATTTCAAACACTTCTCTAGCTGAATAAGCAGATACTGTTTGTGGCAAAAATTTCGTTTCCAATTTATCAACTAGTTCCGGCGTGACTTGAGAAACTGTGTATTCACGCAAAGCAGTAATCGTTTCAATGAGTGACAAAGCATTGTTAGCAATTTCTTGTTTAGCATTTTGCCTGAGTAACGACGATAGACTCAACCCACTCAAGCCCAAACCAAACACAAGAATAAGAATTAGTAAGATTGTAAATTTTTGTCTCAACTTCAGATTTTTTAGCATTGTGGTTATATCTCGATCTCAGCAGGAATGATAAAAACTACATTATCAGCTTCCTGCTTTCCAGATATAAAGTATGTTTTTTATTAATAAAAACGCAATCGAAAAATCAACATTATGTCCTACACCCCAAAACACAAAAATTACGCAAGATAAATATTAATAATTTTAATGAGTAGCTATAGTAATCTGGTTTAGTTTATGAAGTTATTAGTTGAGGCTCTTAACAGAGAACGGGAAATAGGGAATAGGGAATAGGGAATAGGGAACAGAAAGTGTACTGAGTTCTATTCAAAAATCAAATAGGAGTCCGATATCATAAATTGTGTACACTAGGATGAATAAAAATATGACTCTTCCTACACCCCTATACCCTTACACCCCCACACGCCTTTTTCAAATTTGATTTTGGATGACTTCCCTATGGAATATGAAGACTTGTACCATTAAGGAATTATCGGTCAAAATAAATAGCAGATTTAGCAATTATTACTAATGGTTTGGAATCCAGGACAACGGTTATTTGGGGGACGATATATCATCCAAAGAAAACTAGGTGAGGGGGGAATTGGTATTACCTACCTCGCCACCAACGAACATGGAGAACTGCGGGTTATTAAAACATTAAAAGAAGAAATCTTCAATAACCCCGCCTGGAAACCGCACCGAGACAAGTTGAGGCTTGACTTTCGGGATGAAGCTGTGAGATTGGCTGTGTGTCGCCATCCACATATAGTCCAAATAGAAAATATCTTCGATGAAGCAAATATGCCTTGTATGGTGATGGAGTACATCGAAGGCGAAGATATGGGTAAGCGCTTACAGCGACTGGGAATACTACCAGAAGCAGAAGCACTGCTTTACATACGCCAAGTGGGCGCTGCTGTAACCATTATTCACCGCAAAGGCTTGCTACACCGGGACATAAAGCCGCGCAATATTATGCTTCGCAACGATAAATTAGAAGCTGTTTTGATTGATTTTGGTATTGCCAGAGAATTTATTCCCAACGTTGTACAAAAGCATACAGTCTACCGTACTCCTGGTTTTGCCCCCCCCGAACAATACGAATTGGAAGCACCACGGGGAGAATACATTGATGTTTATGGTTTAGCAGCTACCTTATATAGTTTGGTGACTGGGATCATACCAACCAGTGCGGAGGAGAGACGGCGCAACATTTCTCTAAGACCACCACTGTACTACAATCCCAATCTCAGCCACAAGGTAAATCTAGCAATTCTGCGTGGTATGGAATTGCAATCCAAGCAGCGTCCTCAAAGCGTACAAGACTGGTTAAATCTACTAGATAGTGAGTTTGAGGAAGATTCTTCTGTACCCCCCACACAAATTATCACTCCAAATACTCACACTCAAACTACTACTTTATTGAGTCAAGGGGAATGGGAGTGTGTAAATACTCTCAAAGGCCATGCCAGCATGGTACAAACTGTAGCAATTAGTCGTGACGGTCAGCTTTTAGCAAGTGGTAGTAGTGACACGACGATCAAACTCTGGCAATTGGAGAGTGGTAAGTTACTGCGTAGTCTTGGTCGTTGGTTTTCTGGTCATTCCAGTATGGTTAGTAGTGTTAGCTTCAGCCCAGATGGAGAAATTCTTGCTAGTGCGGGCTGGGATGAGACAATTAAATTGTGGTTAATTAGTTCTGGCAAAGCAATTCGTACTCTTAGGAGTCACAGCAATGGCGTGAATTCTGTCAGCTTTAGCCCGAATGGACAAATGCTGGTTAGTGGCAGTGCTGATTGTAAGATTAAACTATGGCAAGTGAGTACAGGTAGAGAAATTCGGACTTTTGTTGGCCATACTGATACTGTTTGGTCTGTTGCTTGGAGTCCGAATCGAGAAGTGATTGCCAGTGGTAGTGCTGATTACACAGTCAAACTGTGGTACATAAATACAGGTCAAGAAATTCGCACTTTGAGGGGACATTCATTTTTTGTGAATGCGATCGCCTTCAGTCCAGATGGAGAAATGATCGCCAGTGGCAGCGCAGACTCTACTATCAAACTATGGCTAGTAAGTACAGGTCAAGAAATTTGCACCCTCACAGGGCATTCTAACTCGGTATGGTCACTTGCCTTTAGTCCTGATGGACAGTGGTTAGCAAGTGGTAGTTGGGACAAAACCATCAAGATTTGGCATGTCAGTACAGGTAAAGAAATTTGCAGCCTGACTGGTCATTTGAACTATATCCGATCTGTCACCTATAGTCCGAGTGGACAAACTCTGGTAAGTGGTAGTGATGACGATACCATCAAAATTTGGCGGTGTAGGTAAGGGGAATCCCCGATCCCCAATGCACTTTTGTTTCTTCAGATAGAACTGCCAATTCTCAAAAATTGGGACAATAATGACGGCAAACCGTTATTTTTAAAGATTAAAATCTATGAGTTTTGGTATTGGTGATTTATTCTTGATATTTCTGCTTTTTTCGTCTTTTCAACCGATTTGGCAAAAACGTCAGATTGAGTATCGACGCTTCCGCGCCCTTCAAGAATTTCAACAGCAAGGCAAAAGTAGAGTAATTCTTCTTATTCACCGCCAAGAGTCTATTAGTTTACTGGGAATTCCGCTATCACGCTACATAACTATCGAAGACTCAGAACAGATTCTGCGGGCAATTCGTCTCACTCCGCCAGATGTGCCAATCGACTTAATTTTACATACTCCTGGTGGTTTGGTTTTAGCTACTGAACAAATTGCCAGAGCATTAATTCGTCATCCCTCTAAAGTTACAGTTTTTGTACCCCACTATGCCATGAGTGGCGGTACTATGCTTGCCCTAGCTGCTGACGAAATTGTTATGGATGCCAATGCTGTTTTAGGGCCTGTTGATCCCCAACTTGGTAATTTCCCAGCGGCAAGTATTTTAAAAATTGTAGAGGATAAACCCATCAGTGAAATTGAGGATCAAACACTGATTATGGCTGATATGTCGCGTAAAGCGATGCAGCAGGTACAGCGCTTTGTGCGGACTCTACTAAAAGACAATATACCTAAGCAAAAAGTTAAGTCAGAAGATATTGAAAACATAGTCGAAGCCTTAACAACAGGGCGCGTTACTCATGACTATCCGATTACGGTTGAAGAAGCAACAGAGATGGGGCTGCCCGTTACAGTCGGACTGCCCCGTATAGTTTACGACCTGATGGAGTTGTATCCGCAACCTCAAGGCGGACGCCCAACGGTACAGTACATCCCCATGCCTTATGATGACCGTCGTCCCATCCTACCGGTTCCCAAGGGTAGACCGTTAGAAGAACCTAATCAAATGCGTTAGTACTTAGAATTTATTGGGGATAGGGCATTGGGCATGAATCAGTTAACAGTTAACAGTTAACAGTTAACAGTTTAATTTGATCACTGATCACTGATCACTGAGAAGTTGTTTCCCTTGTCTCCCTTGTCCCCAATCCTCGATCCCCGATCCTTTGTCTAGTCTAAGGTGTGGGTGATGGTGTTGTTGGTGTTGGTGTTGTTGTTGGTGTGGCTGTAGATTTTGGTGTGGGTGATGGGGTTGTTGTTGGTGTTGGTGTTGTTGTTGGTGTTGTTGTTGGTGTTGGCGTTGTTGTTGGTGTTGGTGTTGTCGTGGGTGTTGCTGTCGATGTTGGCGTGGGTGATGGGGTTGTTGTTGGCGTGGGTGATGGGGTTGGCGATGGTGGTGTAGATGATGGTGCTACTGATGGATTTTGAAGTATTTTCTTAGCATCTTTGTCAAGTCTCTGCCGCAATGCCAAGTCAGCAATTCCTGTTTGGGGAAGCTGTAGCTTTTTTTGATAAGCTTTGACTGCGGATTGGGTTTGAGGCCCGTAAAATGAGTTTTTAGGTAGAGGAGGATTTGGCTTAGTTACCAGATTCAAATTTGCCTGTAAAATTTTGACAATATTTGCTGCATAAGCTTGAGTTTTTGGCCCAGCTATGCTATCTGCTGGTTGTAATCTATAACCCTTTTGAAATTCTTGAATTGCTTTTTTTGTTTCTGCATCTGTTAGGGGTGCGTTTGATATCGTAACTTTATAACCTAATCCTTGCAGTACGCTACGAAATTGCTGTGGAGTATAGATTTGCTGCCGTACAGTTGTTGGTGTTTGTGCGATCGCTACACTTGTTGCCGCAGTTACTATACAAACGGTAGCTACACTAAAGCTTGATTTTCCAAATTCACACCACATAATTCAAACTCCTTTCAATGAAGCCGGGAAAATATTGATGTTACCAGAACTAACAGATGCATTTTAAGTTTATATAAATACTTTGGCTGAAATATTAATGATTTTTGATTAAAACTAGTTAGATTCAGTTTCAAATTAGAAGATTTGGTATAAAAAATTTTACAAAGTGATTCTTAAAGAGTATTTATACTTATTGAAAATGATAGATAAAGAAGTCTAAAACAACATAAATTATAGTTGTTTGTTGCTAGTTGATAGTTGCTTTCTGCTAACTTAATTGTTTATCATCACCCACGAAGTACTGATAATTTTTATAGCTATAATGTCTGATTCCAAATCTCTAAAAAATAACAAACTCTGGTTTGAACGAGTCATGGCAATAATTGCCACTATCAATTTATGCTTAGTCTTATTTAATTTAAGTTATATTTCTTGGCGTGATAGGTACTTACAGTTTACACCGCGAATTGTGATTGCCTATGACCCACTCAAAGGTATTGAACCTCATAGAGAAACAGAAAAATATCTCAACACAATTGATGCACTGAAAAATCAGATCAATAAAACAGGTTTACAGTCGCCGGAGGTAGAAAAAAAGCTAGCTGATTTACGCCGTCTGAGTGTTGAAATGATAGTCAATAATCCTTTTGCATCAGCTAATAAAAGTGGCACATTGGAAAAAATAAAAAATCAAATGCGTGTTCACCTCAAGCAAGACTCTGCCAAAACAGCCTTTGAGATTTTTTGGAGTCAGGAGTATTTATTGCAAAATGGCTGGACAAAAGAACTTATGTTTTTTAACCAGCAAGTAAGACCTTTAATTGCTACGAATTACTACCGAAGGATTGGAGAAAATGGTGATTATATTGATTATTTCTGGCTAATTGATTTACCTTTTGTCTGTATATTTGCTGTCGAATTACTCATTCGTAGTTTTTATATTAAACGCCGCTATCAAAGTTTCAGTTGGTTAAATGCGATTTTGTGGCGCTGGTATGACTTATTTTTACTAATACCATTTTGGCGCTGGTTACGAGTCATACCTGTGATTATTCGTCTTGATCAAGCAGAAATCTTAAATTTGCAACCGATTAGACAGCAAATTCATTTAGGGATTGTATCAAATTTTGCCGAGGATCTTACTGAGATAGTTGTAGTGAGAGTGATTAACCAGGTACAAGGTTCTATTCACAGGGGCGAATTATTTAGTTGGTTTTTGCAAAAAGAGAAGTTGCGTCCTTATATCGACATCAATAATGTCAATGAAGTGGAAGCGATCGCTGCTATCTTGGTACAAACTATCGTCTACCAAGTTCTGCCTAAAATTCAACCAGAACTAGTGGCAATTTTGCATCACAACCTAGAAGGTGCGTTAAATAATTCTCCTGTCTACCGCAACCTGCAAAACTTACCCGGAGTGGCAAAAATACAAACACAGTTGGGTGAACAATTGGCAACCCAAATCACCACCAATTTATACAATGCTCTAGTTAGTACCGTGGAAGATCCTGTTGCAGCAAAACTCTTTAGTCAATTATTACAACGCTTCGGTGAAGCTTTAGGAGAGCAAATACAACAAAAACACGTACTTTTAGAACTACAAGTTCTGCTCGTAGATTTTCTAGAGGAAATCAAGCTGAATTATGTTGAACGCTTATCACAAGAGGATTTTAAGAAAATTTTGGAGCAAACTACACGGCTCAAAAGCAGGCAGGAGAATAAAATGAAACCGACAGGTGTGAGGAGTGAAAGAGTGGCTAATAACAATTGACAATTTACAATTGACTCTTGACTAAGATAAATATTTCTTGCTTCTCGCCCTGAAAAAAATACGCTACACTCAGAGAGAGGCGAATCAATTTTGATTCGTCTAAAGACTTCTTGGAAGATATCCCTATCGCAGGAAGTGGGTAAGTACCCACTTTTTTTGTTGGAATTGTCGCATGACTCATCCTTTAGTCCCACAAATTATTGATTTAGCCGTACCAGTAGCAGAAGAACTGGAATTAGAGATTGTTGGAGTTGTTTTTCACACAAACCAACGTCCACCAGTTTTGCGGGTAGACATTCGCAACCCACACCAAGACACTGGGTTAGATGATTGTGAACGGATGAGCCGCGCTTTAGAAGCAACTCTAGATGCGGCAGAAGTCATTCCAGATACCTACGTTTTGGAAGTATCCAGTCCTGGGATTTCCCGACAATTAACAACAGACAGAGAATTTAATTCCTTCAAAGGATTTCCCGTCATAGTTTCCACTTTCCCGCCCTATGAGGAACAACAAGAGTGGGCTGGCCAATTAATTCGGCGGGATGAAACATCTGTTTACTTAAATCAAAAAGGTCGGGCGATCGCAATTCCCCTCACTCAGATTACTAAAGTACAGTTGGATGAACGCCGATAAGAGAAGGGGAAAGGGATTGGTGATTGGGGATTGGTAATCGGGTATCGGGAAAAGACAAGGGAGAGGGGAGACAAGGAAGAGACTTCTTCAATCATTCTTCCTTCTCCCCTTAGTTCTACTTGTCCCCCCAATCCCCAGTCCCTAGTCCCCAGTCCCTAATCCCTCATTATTTAAGGAGATTGCTTATGTCAATGGTTAGTTTACCTGGTTTAAAAGAGTTAATAGAAAGTATAAGTAGAGAGCGTAATTTACCTCGCGTCGCGGTGCAATCAGCCATTCGAGAGGCATTATTAAAAGGTTACGAACGTTATCGTCGTGCTCAAAATTTAGACAAAAAACAATTTGATGAAGATTATTTTGAAAACTTTGATGTCCAATTAGACGTAGAAGAAGAAGGTTTTCGCGTCGTTGCTACCAAAACTATAGTTGAACAAGTCAGCAACACTGACCATGAAATTGCCTTACAACAGGTTCAAGACATGGGAGGTGAAGAAGCACAATTGGGTCAAGAAGTAGTACTAGATGTTACCCCAGATCAAGGTGAATTTGGGCGGATGGCAGCAATGCAAACCAAGCAAGTCTTGGCGCAAAAACTGCGGGATCAACAACGGCAATTAATTCAAGAAGAGTTTCAAGATTTAGAAGGAACAGTTCTACAAGCCAGAGTTTTGCGGTTTGAGCGTCAGTCAGTGATCTTGGCTGTGAGCAGTGGTTTTGGTCAGCCTGAAGTAGAAGCAGAATTGCCCAAACGTGAACAACTACCTAATGACAATTATCGGATTGGTGCGACATTCAAAGTCTATTTAAAAAAAGTTTCTCAAGGTCAACAACGTGGACCACAGCTATTAGTATCTAGGGCCGACGCTGGTTTAGTAGTTTACTTATTTGCCAACGAAGTCCCGGAAATTGAAGATGAAGTCGTACGCATCGTAGCAGTGGCCAGGGAAGCTAACCCCCCATCCCGTCATGTCGGACCTCGGACTAAAATTGCTGTAGATACCCTAGATCGGGATGTTGACCCGGTAGGTGCTTGTATTGGCGCACGGGGATCACGGATTCAAGTAGTAGTCAACGAGTTGCGAGGTGAAAAAATCGATGTCATTCGCTGGTCCCCAGACCCTGCTACCTACATTGCTAATGCTTTGAGTCCAGCACGAGTAGACGAAGTGCGGCTCATGGACCCAGAAACCAGACAAACTCATGTCTTGGTGGCAGAAGATCAACTCAGTTTAGCAATTGGAAAAGAAGGACAAAACGTCCGCTTGGCAGCTCGTCTAACTGGCTGGAAAATAGATATCAAAGACAAAGCTAAGTATGATCATGCAGCAGAAGATACTAAATTTGCTGCTGCCAGGGCGAAATATGCCGCAGAACTGAACGAAATGGAGGAGGAAGAATTAGACGAAGAGGAATTTGAAGACGAAAATCAACCACAGTTAAAAGATGAGTTCAACAATAACATCGAAGAGGATATTGAAGACGACATTGAAGAGGACGAGGACATTGACGACGAACTCGAAGACGAACTTTACGATCGCGATCAAGAATAGTTAAAACATTAACTAGCCCTTATATTTAAGGTGTGCATCAAAATATCGATGAAACAAAACATATATATTTGGTATTGGGTAATAGGTAACAGGTAAATAGGTAATGACAGTATTATTTTGTCTTGACTTATACTTCCTGTCTCCTGCCTGATTCTAGATTATGAAACCAAACTATCGACGTTGTATTAGCTGTCGCAAAGTGGGTCTAAAAAATGAGTTTTGGCGGATTGTCCGCGTCTTTTCTTCTGGACAGGTACAATTAGATGAGGGCATGGGGCGTTCTGCCTACATTTGCCCTAATATGAGTTGTCTAAGTGCAGCTCAGAAAAAAAACAGGTTAGGGCGATCGCTACATGCATCAGTGCCAGAAACACTGTATCAGACATTGTGGCAGCGTTTAGCCCAAAGCAATCTCCAAAATTAAATCGAGCTTAATCGCTTTGGCGGTAATTACCTGAAAGAATTATGTCGATAGCCGTACCTAAAGGCTATTGCTACATCTTCAGCTAGGCTCGAATTTAGTGCCAAAATAGTAGTAGGGTGTCTGGCAAATCGCTCTTCAATATCCAAAAGGGGCGAGACAACACTCCAAACAAGACTTACGCTTAATGTGTTGTGGAAGACTCAGAATCAGCAAAACAAAAACAAAAAAAATTGCAATCTGGTAGCGCCCACGCGCAGTCCGGCGTCAACCATCGTTTTAGGTGGCGATGCCAGCCTTAAACCGATACATCTCTCTTTCCTGATTGGAGGCACCGGCAACAAAACGGCAACCTAAAAACAGTAATCAAAGGGTGGAGATGTCGCTTTTGTCTGGCATCCATCCGCTAAAGCTGTAAATTAAAGGGGAAGAGTGGATGAACAACGGCAAAGTTAGAATCTACGAATTATCAAAGGAATTGAATTTGGATAACAAAGAGCTATTAGCAATTTGCGACCAGCTCAATATTGCGGTCAAAAGTCATAGCAGCACGATCACAGAATCCGAAGCAGAACGCATTCGTTCTCAAGCGGAAAAACTGGCGGCTACGCACCAGATGCCAAAAAAAGAGCATCATGGTGCAATTAGCCATAAGCCCAATACAACACAAATACCATCTCGCCATCGACCAGCTGCATCCCAAAAACAAGAATTGTTAGAAATTCGCAAACCACAACCACCTAAAAATCACTCTGGCAACGCCCTTGAGGCGTCAGCTGCTACCAATACTGAAATTGCTTCTTCTGAAGTTAACCCGCTCTCACCCCCCAGACCCTTCGCCACACCAGTCTCATCCATGAAGCCGACGGCACCTATTCGACCTATTTCCCGAAATCAGTCTGAGGTAATGCCAGAAACTGCTGTGACCAACGCAGATAAAACGCCTAAGCCCAACAACCAGCCCCCAGAAAAAATGGCAGCGGAAAAACCAGAACCAACTTCCCCTGCACCAAGCAAATCAAAACCAGAAAGACCCCAAAAACCACAACTGGTTGCACCACCCGCAAGACCTGCTGCGGACAAATCAGAATCAACGCCCCAGGCTCATCAAGCAGAGAAACCGATCCTCAAGCGCGATCGCGATCAGACTCGTGAGCCAATTAAGGGTAAGGGTAAACCACAGCCTGCTACCACCAATGCAGAAGCGAAAGAGACTACCCAACAGCCACCTAGACCTGCCCGCCCAGTTGCAGGACGAGCCTCAGCGGAGCAAAAAGGTAATAGAGGTGTCTCTGTCGTCGGAGATTCTCCAAGACCCAAGCCTCCAACACGCCCAATACCAGCAGCAGTAGGACCACAAAAACCGGGGCTAGGAGCACCAGTAAAATCACAGGTCGTACAAGACGTAGCAGAAACGACAGAAGAGGAAGACACTCCCGAAATCGTCGAACTCAAGCGTCCTACACCCCCACGTCAACCGAAAGTTGGTAAAAAGTGGCAAGAAGAAGAAATTGACGAAGTCAAAGAAGCTAACAAGGCTAAAGTCGGCGCTAAAGGTAAACGCGCCAAGCCTATTGTTGATGAAGAAGACTTTGAAGATGACTTCCTCGATGATGAAGATGCAGAGCTAGCTGCTGCTGCTGTTGCGATTAGTAATGCGATCGTACGTCCGCCCAAACCGAAGACGGGCAAACCAGCACAAACTGCTGCGGTTGCAGCCGCTCCTAAACCAACCAAAAAAACTGCGACTGCGGCAGTTCGTGACCAACAACGTCGCCCACAGGAGCAAAAGCGCGATCGCCCTGAAATCCTAATTGTCACAGGCACAATGACTGTCCAAGAGTTGGCTGATGCCTTGGTGGTTGCTGACACAGAAATTGTGAAGATTCTGTTCCTCAAAGGTATGGCGGTGAGTATTACTCAAAGTCTGGATATTCCCACAATTACTTTAATCGCCAATGAACTAGGTACACAAGTCGAAATCCAGGAACCAGAAGCTGAAGCCCGTAAAGTCACAGAAATGATCGACGTGGCAGATCTAGAACACCTGCACCGACGCCCACCAGTAGTGACAATTATGGGTCACGTAGACCACGGTAAAACTACCTTGCTCGATTCAATTCGCAATACCAAGGTAGCTGCTGGCGAAGCAGGTGGTATTACACAACATATCGGTGCTTACCACGTAGACGTAGAACATGGCGGCAAAGTCCAGCAAGTAGTATTTTTAGATACACCTGGTCACGAAGCCTTTACAGCCATGCGGGCGCGAGGAGCAAGGGTTACAGACATTGCCATTTTGGTTGTAGCAGCTGATGATGGTGTCCGTCCCCAAACGATTGAAGCCATTAGCCACGCCAAAGCCGCAGAAGTGCCTATCGTTGTCGCAATTAACAAAATCGACAAAGAAGGCGCTCAACCAGACCGAGTTAAGCAAGAGTTAACTAATTATGGTCTGACTCCAGAGGAATGGGGCGGTGAAACAATCATTGTTCCTGTGAGTGCAATCAAAGGCGAAAATCTCGATACCTTACTTGAGATGATCCTGTTGGTCGCAGAAGTAGAAGAACTGTCTGCTAACCCAGATCGTCCTGCGAAAGGAACCGTGATTGAAGCTCACTTAGACAAAGCCAAAGGTGCTGTTGCAACTCTACTTGTACAGAATGGTACATTGCGAGTAGGTGATATCCTCGTGGCTGGCTCGGTGTTTGGTAAAGTCCGGGCGATGATCGATGACCGAGCTAGAAAGGTTGAAGCCGCAACTCCTTCTTTTGCTGTTGAGGTACTTGGTTTAAGTGATGTGCCAGCAGCAGGAGATGAGTTTGAAGTCTTCCACATCGAAAAAGAAGCACGGGCGCTCGCTGGCGATCGCGCAGAAAAACAGCGTCAATCCCGTCTCATGCAAGGTCGTGTCACTCTGGCTGCGATCTCCGCTCAGGCTCAAGAAGGCGAGTTGAAAGAACTCAACTTGATCCTCAAGGGAGATGTCCAAGGCTCAGTAGAGGCAATTGTGGGATCACTCAAGCAAATTCCACAAAACGAAGTCCAAATCCGCTTACTGTTAGCTTCTGCGGGAGAAATTACCCAGACCGATATTGATCTAGCAGCTGCTAGTGGAGCCGTGATCATTGGCTTTAACACCACTTACGCCAGTGGTGCTAGACAAGCTGCTGATGAAGCTGGCGTAGATGTACGAGAATACAACATCATCTACAAACTCCTAGAAGACATCCAAGGTGCTTTGGAAGGTCTATTAGAGCCAGAGTTAGTAGAAGAACCCCTCGGTCAAGCAGAAGTACGTGCTGTCTTCCCTGTTGGTCGCGGAGCCGTTGCAGGTTGTTATGTTCAATCTGGCAAACTGGTTCGCAACTGCAAGCTGCGAGTACGCCGTGGTAGTAAAGTTGTCTACGAAGGTATTCTAGATTCGCTCAAGCGCATGAAAGAAGATACTCGCGAGGTCAACACAGGGTTTGAGTGCGGTGTCGGCGTTGATAAATATAGTGACTGGGCGGAAGGCGACATCATTGAAGCCTACCAAATGGTGACTAAGCGTCGTACCCTCTCGGCTGCGGCGAGATAAAACTGTGGCTGGCAAGAGAAGAAGTGGACACTTCGTATCTAGGCTAAACACCGGACATGGAAAGTTTTCTGTAAACTCTCCATGTCAACCCATATCTAGCAAATCTCTCTCTGGCTTGATCAGCTTTCGGCAAGCCAGAATTATAATTTAATTAATTCTGTCACAAAATTATTTTTATTAGATTTATAAAGTTTTATTTTTAGCTGGCGCTGTTGGCTAAGATTATGATTGATTTAAATTAAACGCTGTTGTAATTACTATTTACTCTCATAGTAGTCAATTTTTCTAATTCTGTAGCTTTATACTGTGAAGCGTTAAGACTCATGAAAACCTATTTAGCTGCTTTAACTAAAATAATTTTTCTCAGCCAATTACCGTAAGCATAGCATCGCTTTTAGTCACAAATGAAACAGAATTTACTGCCATAGAAGTATTAGCTTTAATAACAGGTTTGGCAAAGTTTCACAATTGCGGGGGTGCAGTCGATTTAGATATAAGATTGGTTCTGTTTATCCCTATTTTCAACAATAGGTGTACAAAATCAAGGATATGTGGATAAGTCTACCAATTAAGCTAAAACTAAGGACAAAAAACTTATGGCACCAATTCAAACTTCTAGCGATCGCCATTTTTCTGATGAAACTCAAATTTGGCATCATTTAAAGAGTGCGATCGCAGCTAGTTCTGGTTTCCAGCGCTGGTTGTTGGAACGCGATACTCAATTCCAAAAACTCAGCCTTGAACAACAGGTACAGCGCTATTTACGAGAAACTTTAGAAAATTTAGCTTACTAAAATACGCTCGCTGCTTGTGGTTTCCTTTGATAGCACAATTGTCTGTTGTTATTCTCCTTCCAACTCAAGATATGCTTTTACTCCAAAAACCCTTTGGAGTAAAATGTGTATTTATATACAAAACGCTCCTATGTAGTAAGTAGCCGTCATGAGGTGCGTACACTAAGATGAAAGACATTTCCCAAATAGATATAACTTCTGGGGAGATTATCAACTACCTCAAAAGTGAAATGACTTTGAGGCAAATATGTCAAAAAATCTTATATCAAAGAATTATAGACAATGTAGCCAAAGAAAACGGCATAATTGTTACTACAGAAGAAATTGAAATAGAAGCAGATCGTCAACGTCGTGAACAGCATTTAGAAAAAGCTGTTGATACCTTGACATGGTTAGCAGAGCAATTTATTAATCCCTATGATTGGGAGATCGGAATTCGCAATCAACTGCTAGCGCAAAAAGTAGCACAGACACTCTTTGGTAAAGAGGTAAAAAAGTTTTTTAACCAAAATCGACACGAATTTGAGCAAGTTATTCTTTATCAAATGATAGTGACATCCGAAAAGCTTGCTCAAGAAATTTATTACCAAATTGAAGAGGGCGAAATTAGTTTCTATGATGCGGCTCACATTTATGACATTGATGATAACCGTAGATATAAATGTGGCTATGAAGGAAGAATTTATCGTTGGGCTATCCAAGCAAATATAGGTGAGCTTGTTTTTAGTACTCCTCCTAAACAATTAATTGGCCCATTAAAAAGTGAACAAGGCTATCATCTTCTTATAGTTGAAGAGTTTATTATAGCAGAATTAACATCTCAAAGGCATGAAGAAATTCTCAATAATATGTTTCAACAATGGCTGAATAGTGAAGTGCAGTATTTGCTAAATTCGGATGGAATTGAGATAGATATACTCCAGATACATTAGAGATACAAAAAAGATACAAATTAGATGCAACAATGCATTTAAAAAAATATATTTTTTGGATACATTAATTAAAAAACATAGCCATACAAACACTGAAAATCAAGAGTTAACATCTCATAAAAAGACGTAAAACCTAATAAATCTCTGTCATGATGATGATTAAGCGGACAAAAAAAGAAGAAAATGTTACAAATCATGAATAAAACAAAGTTTAATTATTAAAAACAATGTTTTTTAACTCATAACATCTTTTATTGTCTATTTTTAAATCAATAAAATCGATAGTCATGCACAAAAAGTATTCTTGAAGAGTTCATAAAGAGATCATGCAACAGTAAGCAAATCTTGTAAATTTAAGCAAAATATCTTGAAAAAGTTTTGAGTTCTATACAGAATAACTGTAGTACATGAGTTAATGCTTCTCTGTTAGGGTAAAAAGAGAAATAGTTTAGAAAACTCATAGTTTTGGGCAACATTAATTTTTGAGAAAGTTTGTGTGTTCGGTTTTACTAAAAACTAAAAAGGATTATTTATGAGCCAATTCAGTCTTTTGATAGATTACTAAAAAAGTAGTAAAACACAAAAATAGGGATTGCAATGGTCTGATGATGATTATTTTAATAATCAATTTTTGACCAAATATCAGGGTAATTATCTTTCTAAATAGTGATAGCGCTTAGATACCCATTATTCCTAGAACACCGATTCAGTAATCGGAATCATGATGAAAAAACCAGGTTTCATTGGTTTACAACAAGGAATGTTTGGTTGTAAAAGACGTTAAAACAGGCTTTATCAGTCTTGTGTTTTATTAATGAATCGGTGTTCTAGACAAGAGATAGGCTCTGATGATAATTGTGTAAGCCTCGATGCAGATGCATATTTGTCAAGATTGCTTGTTGCTGCCATAAATCATGTGCCATTTATAGAATATTAATTTACAAATAGCTAATGATAAATGGTCTGAATAATCAAACTGGTCATAATTTCATTTCGGCTTGATTCAAATATAATTTAAGCTTTGCATTATCGTATAAAGTAAGCTGATATCTTGCACTAAGCAACTAGAAGTTGCACGCCAGGGCTAAGTGCAAAATCTGAGCTAACTCTTTTGTGTCGCTATGAAGATTTGACCAAAATAATTTTAAAAACAGCTGCGGCGGATTCGTGTATTTGATTCCTGGAGGTGAGCGGGTGTTATCTGTGTTTTCTGAGCAAGAACTAGTGGCTCAACAACTCACTGTGACTTTCGGTGAGACGCTCTCAAAAAAGGAATTAGAGGATTGTTTGGCGGCGGTGGAAATTCTAGAACCACCACCGACACAGCAGTTTTGGCAAGCTACAGAAACTCAAGCAGGAATTTATATTGTCATTGCAGGCAAAGTTCGACTGCTAGATAGCTGTGATAACTTGATTGCGACTCTGACAAAAGGGGGGACATTTGGTGAAATCACTCTGTTTCCTACAGCAGAATTCCAGCCATATGCAGCCAGAGCTTCTCATCGCTTAAAACTTTGCTATCTCAAAGGTGAGGTAATGCAGAGATTGATGCATAACTCTGCTCAAATCCGCACTCGCCTTTACCAAAAAGCAGAAATTTGGGATCTGTTGCTTGGTTATAGCCAAAACTCATCACAACTTCCGATATCTGTGCCAGAAATGTTCAAAGTTTTATCTCTATGTGAACGGCACAGTCTAGAAATTGCTTCTCTACCCATGGAGCTATGCCAAGATCAGCAACTATGGCTACTTTATCGAGGAGAACTGCTTCATGCTGAAGGTCAAAAGCTAAATCAGGGAGATATTTGTGTTCCGAAGACGCAAACTCACTGGCAGGCAGTTGTACCTACAATCATCTACAATCTCAAACGTTCTCATTGGCAAACAGCATTGCAATACTGGCCACAACTAAAGAATATTGATGGTTTTGATTCAACACAAATTGCCATTGATGAGAGGGAAACACCGCCGGTAAATAAACCCGAACGTCACAGAAACATTATTCCTTTTCCCGTACCAGAAACATCTACAAAACAGCCACAACAGCTAAAACAACTAAAGCCAGAGCGAACAAAATTACGCCCTTATTTTCCCAGCCCCAAAGTGCAGATGGGGCATTGGTGGGGACGCCTGACCCGTCGTTATCCCTTTTATGCTCAACAAAGTGCTTCTGACTGTGGTGCTGCTTGCTTGGTAATGATTGGTAGCTATTGGGGTAAGCACTTTAGTGTTAATCGTCTACGGGATATGACCAACGTCAGCCGTAGTGGGGCATCTCTACGGGCTATTGCTACAACTGCCGAAAGCCTTGGTTTCGTTACCCGACCTGTGAAAGCCAGTTTTGATAAATTGGCAGAACAACCTTTACCTGCAATTATTCATTGGGAAGGTAAGCACTTTATCGTTGTCTATGAAATAACTAAAAAGCATGTGATTGTGGGTGATCCTGCGATCGGTCAACGCACTCTCACCTTCAAGGAATTTGAAAAGGGTTGGACTGGTTATGCATTGTTGCTGCAACCCACAGCCCTACTTAAAGATGCCCAAGACAAAACTACTAGCCTTTGGAAGTTTTTTGAGTTAGTCAAACCTCACCATAAGGTACTGCTAGAAATCTTCTTTGCCTCAGTCTTAATTCAGTTATTTGGATTGGTAACACCTGTTTTCACCCAGTTACTATTAGACCGGGTGTTAGTACAACGCAGTTTTACCACCTTAAATGCTATTGCTTTGGGGATGATCATTTTTGGTTTGTTCCGGGTGATCATGAACGGAGTACGGCAATACTTACTGGACCACACTGCCAACCGCGTTAGTGTTGCTTTATTAGTAGGGTTTATCAAACATACCTTCCGTTTACCCCTTTCATATTTTGAGTCCCGTTATGTTGGGGACATCGTCTCCCGTGTCCAAGAAAACGAAAAGATTCAGCGCTTTCTGACTGGACAGACACTGTCTATCTTGCTGGATTTGCTGACATTGGTGATTTATCTAGGCATGATGTTCTGGTATAGCTGGCGTATGGCGTTGTTTGTATTGTTCACTGTACCGCCATTTTTTATCTTGGCGCTGGCTAGCACTAGTATTTTACGCCGCATCTCTAGAGAGATTTTTAATGCTGGGGCAGAAGAAAACAGCTATCTCATCGAGTCCTTGACAGGAATTCGTACTGTTCGTTCATTGTCTATAGAACAGACAGTGCGCTGGCATTGGGAAGAACTACTGAATAAATTGATTAAAAAAGGCTTTAATGCTCAGATCATCAGCAACCGTCTCACTGTAATTACTGGTGTAATTGAAACCTTCGTGAATACCTCCTTACTCTGGTATGGAGCATCGTTAGTTATTAACCAAGAACTCACAATTGGTCAGTTGGTTGCTTTCAACATGTTAGTGGGTAATGTGATCAGTCCTTTTCAAAGGCTGTCACTGCTATGGAATCAATTACAGGAAATAGTCATTTCCACTGAACGTATCAATGATGTTTTAGAAGCAGAACCAGAAGAAGACTTACAACATAAACTTCGTAAAGCTTTGGGTAGTCTTCGTGGTCATATTCGTTTTCAGAATGTTACCTTTCGCTACCACCCAGAAAATGATACCAACGTCTTAGAAAATATCAACTTTGAAATCCAGCCAGAGCAAATGGTAGCTGTGGTTGGACGCAGTGGTTCTGGGAAAACCACACTCAGCAAATTGATTTTGGGTTTATATCCACCGAGTGATGGCAAAGTATTCATTGATGGTCAAGATGTCAATCATATTTCCTTGCGATCGCTCCGTTCTCAAGTTGGTGTAGTAGACCAAGATTCCTTCCTTTTTGGTGGTACTATTCGCGAAAACATTGCCATAGCTCATCCAGATGCTTCTTTGGAAGAAATTACCCAAGCAGCACACATGGCGGGAGCAGATGAATTTATCCAGCAACTACCATTAGGTTACGAAACCCAAATCGGTGAAGGTGGGGGAATGCTCTCTGGTGGACAACGCCAACGCCTAGCGATCGCCCGTGCTTTACTAGGAAATCCTCGCTTGTTGCTTTTGGATGAAGCCACCAGTCATCTAGATTCTGAATCAGAACGCATTATTCAAAACAATCTCAAAACCATTCTCAAAGAACGCACAAGTGTGATCATTGCTCATCGTCTTTCTACTGTCCGCAATGCTGACTTAATTCTGGTTCTAGATCGTGGCTTATTGGTAGAAAGCGGAACTCATAACGAACTCATCGCTAAAAAAGGTCACTACTACTACCTGAATCAACAACAGTTATCTTAAACAAATTGGTTGTTGTTGTTGGTCATTAGTCAATGGTCAAGCGTCAATAGTTAGTTTTCTCTTTTCTCCATTGTCTCCCTTGTCTCCATTGTCCTCCTTGTCCTCCTTGTCCCCCGTTTCCCCTTATCCATGAGCAAGGAACTATGCCACATCCACATGCGAACTCTTCATCTGCACTGGTCAATAAACCAGATGAGAAGCAAAGCTATCCACAGACTCAGGAATTTACTCAGGTTAAGGAAGAGGTTAAAGATTGGCATTATGCCACTGAAGAGTTACTAGATGCCTTACCGAGAGTTTGGACTCGTAGTGTTCTGTATGCACTTATAGGTTTTACAGTTCTTGCCATACCTTGGTCAGTGCTTACCAAGGTAGATGAGACTGGTAACGCCAGAGGACGTATAGAACCTAAAGGTTCAACCCAGAAACTAGATGCACTGTCCAGCGGCAGTGTGAAGGCTGTTCAAGTCAAGGAAGGTGACACTGTCAAAGCTGGACAAGTTCTGCTGGAACTTGAATCTGATATTTTGCAAACGGAACTCCAGCAAGCTCAAGAAAAACTCACTGGATTGCTCAATCAGCGATCGCAATATTATCTACTCACAAACCAACTCCAGTTGACGCTTGGTGTTCAAGAACAACAAAACAAATCTCAAGCATTAGAAAAAATATCCCAAGTCAACCAGGCAAAACAAGAACTGGATGCCAAACAGAGTACCTACAACTTACAAAAGTTAGAAAAACAGGCATTACTTAACCAAGCACAGCAACAAATTAATACGAGTCGTAATGACCTGAAATCGGCTGAAGAGCGTTTGAAGCTAGATTCCAGAATAGTTAATCGCTATAGTCAATTGTTACAGGATGGTGCGGTATCGGTAACGCAAATTGACCAACTCAAAAAAGAGCAACAGCAAAGCAAGCAAATCTATGAAAAGGCTCAATCTGATGTTAAACAAGCTCAATTGCGTTTAGCAGAAGAACAGAGTCGTTATCAAGCAACAGTCAATCAGTTAGAGTCTGATATTGAGAAAGCAAAACTGCAATTACAAGCCGAGCAGAGCAATTATCAAAGCTTATTACAAGCTGGTAAATTGGCGATTCTCAAAAATCGGCAACAAATCAAAGACTTCCAAACACAAATCACTGGCTTAGAATCTCAAATTGCTCAAATCAAAAGCCAAATGGCATCTATAAAGCTTCAGTTACAGCAACGAATAGTGCGATCGCCTGTTAATGGTGTAGTTTTTGAGTTTCCAGTCACCAAGCCAGGAGCAGTAGT
This sequence comes from Pelatocladus sp. BLCC-F211, assembly GCF_041928655.1. Classification (NCBI taxonomy): domain Bacteria; kingdom Bacillati; phylum Cyanobacteriota; class Cyanophyceae; order Nostocales; family Hapalosiphonaceae; genus Pelatocladus; species Pelatocladus sp. BLCC-F211. Next base: position 36,009 of record NZ_JBHFLM010000018.1, read on the forward strand.
ACAACTTGGTCAAAGAGTAGCCCAAATTGCACCCCAGAATACGCCTTTCATCCTCAAAGCCCAAATGCCTAGTCAACAAAGTGGCTTCTTGAAGGTAGGAATGCCAGTCAAAATCAAGTTTGATGCTTATCCTTTTCAACAGTATGGCATCGCCCAAGGCAAAGTTATTTGGATATCTCCCGACTCGAAAGCTAGTCAAACACCCCAAGGTAAACAAGAAAGCTTTGATTTAGACATCGCTTTGGATCAGCAGTATCTGCAAAATGGCAACCAACGTATTCTATTGAATCCTGGTCAGACAGCAACCGCAGAAGTTGTTATTCGTCAACGACGGGTGATTGACTTTGTTTTAGATCCATTCCAGCGGCTGCAAAAAGATGGTTTGAAGCTTTAGGTCTTTCCAAAAAATAAGATTACTCAGAGGGATTGCATCATGGCTAAAAATCTTACTGTGACTTCTTCAGACATCATTCGCAACATCAAACTTTCTTGCCACATTCCTGTGATTGTGGAGGCGATCGCATCTGAAAAAATCATTGCTGAAGCAGCTAAAGAAGCTGGTATTCACATCGAGAAAGCAGAACTTCAAGAAGAAGGAGACAAGCTGCGCTTGGAGAAGAAACTCATCAAAGCAAAAGATACTTGGGAATGGCTCAAAAAACATCATCTTTCTTTAGATGAGTTTGAAGAATTAATCTACAATCAAGTCCTCTCTAAGAAGTTGGCAGATTATTTATTTGCAGATCATGTCGAAAAGTTCTTTTACCAAAATCAACTTGAGTATCTAGCTGCTGTTACCTACGAAGTCATCCTTGAGGACAGAGATTTAGCTTTGGAATTGTTTTATGAAATAGAAGAAGGTGAAATCAGTTTTTCAGAAATCGCCCGCCAATATATCCAAGTACCAGAATTACGTCGTGCTGGTGGATATCAAGGAATTCGACGCCGCCAAGAGTTTCGTCCAGAAATTGCAGCTGCGGTATTTGCGGCAACACCACCTCAAATTTTGAAACCAATAACAACTACTAAAGGAGTGTATTTAATTTGGGTTGAAGAAATCATTCAACCCAAATTAGACGAGGAGTTATCCCAACAAATAATTTTTGAATTGTTCTCTGATTGGTTAAAAAAACAAATTGAAAGCATGGAAATAGTGTTCAATTTAGACACAGATATCAATTTGCAATCACAAAACGAAGTGCTGAAACAAGATTATTCGACTACTAGTTAACATTAAACAATCATGTGTGAGACAAATTAAAACAAAATTAAATAAAATCTTCAAACAATATATATTTTCTAGACGATAAATCTTGGATTTTTCGTCCATTTATTGTTGTGATTTTTCTGGAAAATTCTCATATAAAAATTTTATTCATCTTAAACAAATAACAAGAGTTTGATTAATTATTTTTATTTTAAAGTATCAATAAAAAGAGTTGTTTTTCCTAAATTTAAGATAAGATAAAAATGTAAGCAATAAAAAACGAATTTGTTGCTTATGCAAGAGCAAGGAATGATTAATTAATTCCCAGGAGAAACCATGTTTATCTCTGATTTGAATCACATCGAAGCCGTTGAATCTAATCAAGTAATTGGCGGCGGTTATGGCTGGTACGACAAATACGACGACGATGACTATGGTAAGAAGAAAAAGTTCAAGAATGTTGCGGTTGCTATTGCTGTAGCTGGCGATCGTAAGTACTACGATGACTAAGGTTATTAAAAATGTCATCAATCAATTTTTGATTGGTTACTAACTGGATGCTTGAAAAGTTAAACTTGGCGATGTTTGCAATTGCAAGTCAGGTCTTGTAACAAAGGGCTTTGGGAAAATACGATTTTCCCTTAGTCTCCCTGGTTGAACATACGATGCGAACCATTCAAACCTCGTTACTAGGTTCAATCTGGTAACGAGAATAATCGTCTTTGGTTATTGCTAAACCTCGTCCATCTTGAAAAGAGGAGTTTTTCAAAAAGGACATTATGTAGGTTGGGTGGAACGGAGTGTAACCCAACATTAACCAGACTATAATGTTGGGTTTCGCTGTCGCTACACCCAACCTATAAAACTACAGTTCTCAAAGTAGACTTGGTTTA
>NZ_JBHFLM010000180.1:0-18948 GCF_041928655.1 Pelatocladus sp. BLCC-F211
GACCACAACGCAGCAATCAATATTAAACATTTGGCGGTAGGGCATTCCGTCAATAAAGCTCAGGTAACGTCCGAAGCAATAGCTGGAGTCACTGAGAAGCCCGCGCTCTATGCGTCAGCATGAGCGTCGGGAGTATGTCACTGACGCAACTACCAAAGAAGCAGGCGTATTGAAAAATAGCGCCCGGTTAATAATAAAGTCGCAAAGCAGCAAGACAATCCAAAAACGCCGCCCAAATAACAGCAGCGTTGCCAAAAACACGCCAGATGAAGGCCAAATTGCAGTTGTCCCATCTGGAAATGTAAATGCTGTTGCTAATTTCGCTAGGACAAAGTGAACGGGTAGCAGGATCAAAAACCCTATTATGAGATTGCGATCGCATCGAAGGCGGGCTTTTTGCAAAGTTTTTGTTAGAAACATAGATGATCTCAAAGCTAGTTTTAAATTGCTCTTTTTAGCATTCCCGTCCTTGGCACTTTCTTAACCAGTGATGAGTGAGAACAGTATTCTAAGTGATTTTTTTCACAAATCGTAACTAATATCAATTTAATGTGAAGCTGTACTAAATAATACGGGGTAAATAGTTTGTCAGGTGCGTTAAAATTCAAACAGAAGTGATATAGCTAGGAAAAACTGCAAATGTCAACCAATACTTCTTTAGAAGAACGTCTCGCAACAGTGGAAGCGGCGGTTAAGGAATTACAACAGCAACTAGCAACTTCTCAATCAACAAATTGGCTGCAACAAATTACAGGTTCATTTAAAGATGAGCCTGCGTTTGAGGAGATACTCGCTTATGGACGCGAGATTCGTCAAGCCGACGAGCCGATAATAGAAATTCAAGATCAGCCATGAAATATTTGTTGGATACAGATCATCTCAGCATTATCCAACGACAGACAGGACAAGATTACCTCAATCTTTCAACTCGCATGACTCAATATCCGCTATCGGAGTTTGCAGTTTCAATTGTGACGTTTCATGAGCAGCTTCTTGGTAGTCATACGTATATTAGTCGCGCCCGTAACGAAAACGAAGTCGTTAAGGGTTATGAGATGATGGTACGCCTTGTCAACGATTTTAAAGTTCTACCGCTTGTGTCGTTTGATGCTGGATCTGCTGCGGCGTTGAGTCAATTACAAGCTCAACGTATTCAACTTGCAAGAATGGATGCACGGATTGCGGCGATCGCTCTATCCCGTAAATTAGTTTTATTAACCCGAAATCACCGAGATTTCAGCAAAGTACCAGGATTGTTAATAGAGGATTGGACGGTTTAAATAGGTTTTTGGATGTTGGGTGCGATCTAGCAAGTAGGGTGCGTCAGGATCAATTAATTTTCATGATGAAATAGCCTATCCAAGCTGATGCACACTACATAACTACATAACTGCCGCCCCATTTAATCTAAAAGAATAAATCAAAATAGTCTTTATATTTACATTATTTAGGTAAGCAAAATTTAACCAAAATTCCAACAACCAGACCCAATAAGAGTTATATTGTCTAAAGCAGCAAAAATATATTGTTCCTAGATAACCCTACAATTTATATTTAGGCTAAAGATAGACTCTTTTTTTCTCACCACTAAAAAACCTTGCCCTACCTGACTTTCGCACGCTGTCGCCAAGCCCGGAGTAATCCCAAGAGTGCATTTGGCGGAAAGGTAAGCCCATCTTCTGGAATACATATTTCTCTTTAATACCAGAAGCAATCAGGTCAGGTTTCTTAGCTTTGACGAATTCCTCGAATTCGTAGGCGGTAACGTCGTCGTAAATAATTGTGGCGTTATCGATGTAGTGGGTGGTGCGCTTGTAGTCGTCGTTGTGAGCAAACTCGTAGCCAGTACCGATAACTTTGATACCCACGTCTTCAAAAGCAGGTACAACGTGACGAGGACGCAAACCGCCAACATAAAGCATAACGGTGTTACCTTCGAGGCGGGGGCGGTATTTCTCGACTACCGCATTCATGATTGGGGTATACTTAGCGATCACCTTCTCTGCGTTTTCTTGGATCTTAGAGTCAAATTTAGCAGCAATCTCACGCAGAGATGCAGCAATCTTGGTAGGACCGAAGAAGTTAAACTCCATCCAAGGCATACCGTAAGCTTCTTCCAAAGCACGGCAGATGTAGTTCATGGAACGGTAGCAGTGGATCAAAACTAACTTAGCCGCCAGACCATTAACCAATTCGTTAACAGTACCATCGCCAGACCACTGAGCAACAACACGCAAGCCCATTTCTTCTAATAACATCCGGCTTGCCCAAGCATCACCACCGATGTTGTAGTCACCAATCAGGGCGACATCGTAGGGGCCAGGTTCAATCGTGAGTGTGTTTTCTTTCTTCGCTTTGTCAAAGCGAGGGAACATGTGGTCACGGATAGCATCGTTAGCGATGTGGTGTCCTAATGACTGAGATACACCCCGGAAACCTTCACAACGTACAGGTACAACGGGCTTGTTGATTTCTTTAGCAGCTTTCTTAGCTACAGCTTCGATGTCATCTCCAATCAAACCAATAGGACATTCAGACTGAACACTGATACCTCGGTTGAGAGGGAAGAGTTCTTCAATTTCTTGAATCATCTTCGTGAGCTTTTTGTCACCACCAAAAACGATGTCTCGTTCTTGGAAGTCAGAGGTAAAGTGCATAGTGCCGAAACTATCAACACCAGTTTTACCAACATAGTAGTTACGACGACCAGACCAAGACCAGTAACCGCAACCAACAGGACCGTGGCTGATGTGAACCATGTCTTTGATGGGACCCCAAACCACACCTTTTGAACCTGCATAGGCACAACCACGGGCGGTCATTACACCAGGAACAGATTTGATGTTGGACTTAACACCGCAATCTGATTTGCCTTCTTCGTGAACGTTGAGGTGTTTTTCCCGCTTTTTGCGAGATTTTTCAGGGTACGCTTGGAGAACGTCTTTAATTAGTTCTTTATGTTCTTCTATGAGGTTCTTGTTTTCTGGAGGTGTCATTGTCTGCCTCGGTTAGAATTATGGATTCGGGTAATTTCAGGTATAGAAGGGAGGATTAGGGAAGAGGAAGGATGAAGGTAGAAGGATGAAGGCTGAAAGAAGGGAAGATTTCATACTTCATACTTCGTACTTCATACTTTTCCTATCTCTGCTTGAGAGTGTTAGGATTACTTAGCAGAAGCTTCAGCTGGTTTGCCGATGATTTCTGCGTGTTTGGTATCATCGTCAAGGATACCGTATTCAATCAACAGGGCTTCCAGTTCATCCATTTCCATTGGTGTAGGAATGGTGAGCTTGGTGTTGTTGATGATCTTCTTAGCTAATGCACGATATTCCTGAGATTGGTTGCTGTCGGGTGCATACTCGTTAACGGTCATACGACGCAACTCAGCGTGTTGAACGATGTTATCACGAGGTACGAAGTGGATCATCTGGGTGTTGAGTCTTTCAGCCAGGTTTTCGATCAGTTCGGCTTCCCGGTCAACTTTACGGCTGTTACAAATCAAACCACCCAAGCGTACACCACCAGAGTGAGCATACTTGAGAATACCGCGAGCGATGTTGTTTGCAGCGTACATCGCCATCATTTCACCAGAAGTAACGATGTAGATTTCTTGTGCTTTACCTTCACGGATAGGCATAGCGAAACCACCACAGACAACGTCACCTAATACGTCGTAGGATACAAAGTCTAAGTCTTGGTATGCACCGTTTTCTTCCAAGAAGTTAATGGCGGTGATGATACCACGACCAGCACAACCTACACCAGGTTCGGGACCACCAGATTCCACGCACTTAACATCACGGAAACCTTTTAACATTACTTCTTCGAGTTCTAAGTCTTCTACTGCACCTCTTTCTGCTGCTAAGTGCAGCACGGTGGTTTGAGCTTTACTGTGAAGCATTAAACGGGTAGAGTATAATTAACAAAAGTGTCAGTTTATCATGAGCATTTATGCGAGTCGGTTACGTCAGAGTATCCACAAGAGAACAAGATGAAGGAAATGCTTTGGAACAACAGACAGCCCGTGTTGAGAAGGCAGGTGCTATCTTAGTATTCTCAGATATTGAGAGTGGGCGATCAGATAAGCGTAAGGAATTTAACAATATGCTTGCCATGTGCAAGCAAGGGAAAATAACTGAAATTGTGATCACTCGTATTGATCGATTAGCACGGAGTGTGATTACTATCCATCGATCGCTTGTAACCCTTGAAGAGTTTGGAGTGAAATTAATTGTTTTGGATGCCCCAGTTGATCCATCATCACCTTTTGGGTGGTTCAGTGTTAATCAAATGGCAGGTTTGGCGGAATTTGAATCGAGATTACTTTCAGATCGAATTAGGCACGGGCTGAACTATTTCCGCGAACAGAAAAAAGCATCCCCACGGCCACCTTTTGGGTATCGCAGGATTGATGAGAAATACGCACCTGATATGACGCTGCATGAGTCGGGTGAATCTAACTGGGCGATCGCATCTGAAATCATTGACTATTTTTTATCTGGCAATGCAACCTTAAGAAGTACCGCCAAGCATATATTGGATACTTATAGTATTTCATGGACAGCTGCGGGTTTACGTTACTGGCTAACTAGCCCAGTACTACGAGGGCATACTGCTTACAATGTGAAGGGAAATCTGAACAACCCCGAAAAATGGGAAATACATCAAGATACTCACGAACCACTACTTTCTAGCGACAAATTTAAACTTATAAAGAAAAAACTGGAAGACAACCGACACAGGTACAGTTACGGCAACAACAAGGATAGTGCTAAAGAGCCATTACCCTTAGTAGGGCAAATTATTTGTGGTGACTGTGGGTATAAGTGCTTTTGTAAAAAAATCAAATGGTCAACTTATCGAATTAGGTGCAAAAAACACGAAAATCTCGGAGATGCTTTTTGTGGAAACAAAACTAGTACATATCTGCCAGAGATTATTTCAGCCGTAGATGCTGCTTTAGCTGCTCGATATGAGGAAATCCGAACATATACTGTAGCAAATATATCTTCTTCATTTGAGGATAGTCCTGAGTTAATCGCTAGACAAGAGCAATTAAAAGCGCTGAAACTATTGCCCCAAAATCCCATTATTCAAAACGCAATTGAACAAACCTTGCTAGAAATACAAGTACTTAAGCAAACAGAGGTTGCAGCAAAGCAAGTAAGTACTGACTTAGTAAAAACACTAACTACCTGCCTTGGCAACATTGGTTATTGGGGCGAATTGTCTTGGCTAGACAAACAACCAATCTACAAAGAATTGGTTGATTATGTGAAAGTTCTAAATGGCAAGATACTGGAAATCAAGCTACTGGTTTAACTAGTTTCTTGTATTCAACCTGAAAATCCTCTTCGCTTAAAGCCATAAGTCGCTTTCTTGTATCTGAATCTAAGTGGCGGATCGAGTACCATCTTTGGGCTGTGCGAACTAATATCTGTGCTGCTGTCTCTTTCATGATGAGTCTTTTGAAGCGCTAATTTTACGTTAATCCAAGAATTGGAAATTTCTGTTAATAGCGATCACATTTGAGGTTATTTGCCCATCTTTCTCAACAGATACCCGTGACGCGACATATCATTTCTCGAACTTCTGGAAATACGCGATCGCATTTAACCTGAACTTCCCCCGGTGCAAATGTACTAAATAGACATCAAAAGCTTGTATACGAGAAGCAATACCTTCGCCAAAAGAAAGAGGGCTTTCCGTAGTAGAGTTGTTGTTTACCACAACTACAACTGCAATCATTACAGAAAGCCCATGCCAGATATTTTGGAGTTCTTCAACTTCTGTAGCTAGTTTTTTATCCAATCTTCCTGCTCAACCGGGTCACTTTCGGTATGAGATGGACGAGGTACTCGCAACCTAAAAGTCATTTGCCGTAATATTTCCCATTCTCTTTGTCGGCTAATTTGTCGCCCGCTAACAGACGTAAGCCAATCTGCGACTTTGCGACCATTCCACAGTCCTCCGTCTGGAGCATTTACCTGTAAAACCTGCCATAACCGTGCTTGTTCAACATCCTCAATTAATGGCTTTGCTCCTTGATTTTGGCATCGGCGATCACCGATGCCAGAAATTAAATTATTTCACTCTATGAAGGTATTGAGAAAAGATACGTGCTTTTAACGTATTAACACATAGATTTATCCACATTAGCATAAGAGAAATTCGTATTATGCAAATTCACACGCCGTAAGTCTGCTTGCCAAACCGTCAGATGAGAAAAATCATAGCCATTGAGATTAGTTTCCAATTGACAAAACAAATTCACGATATTTCCAATTGTGTAACTTTGTTCTAGCAAAGATGTCTCTCGCTGTTTTACTATAATTTGAGTTAGCTGATTTTCAATTAGTTTTTTGTTTTTAAAAACATTGAGTAGTCCATCTATAACTGGTTTGAGAATAAGGTTAATTTGAGTCTCTCTAACATAGTCTTTCGCTGTCGCTTTCATTAAAGAATAACACTTGAACAAGTTTATATTACTAGTAACAATTTCCTTACAAACTCGCTCTATCAATTGCTGAGTCACATACTCCATAACTACAGGTTGTAGCGTAAAGAGTGCGTTTTTTTTCTCAACAAGTGATCGCCGTCCCAGAGATTCCAGAGCCTCCACTAATTTTAGTTGTGGTATTGGTGAAACAATGTCTTCTTGTAATTCGGAGATGTCAATCGATTCACGATTAATCGCTAACCAATACATTATATCTTTTTCCAAATCTGATAAACGCTCAAATTGTTGGTCTAAAATCTTGCGAATGTCACCAAAAACAGTCATGTCTTGTCTTAAAAACTCACAAACTTTACTACCATCAAATACATCTTGAATTGTTGTAGCAACTATCTTCAATGCTAATGGATTACCAGCATAGCGCTCAGTAATTGTTGACCATTGTTCTTCTACTGTAGATATTCCTTTGAGTTTAAAGATTTCCTGCGCGTCCACTGCCTTCAGACCACCTAGTTTTAATGATCGTACGGGTAGTGCTTCGCCTTCGAGTAATGCTACTTCTTTAGGCTTTTCCCGACTAGTCAACATCAAGCAGCTTTGATGAGTTGTTTCTCCTAGTAGCCTCAGAAGATCACCATACCCCTCACATCCCTCGCGATATTCTCCAATTTGATTACCACTACGCAGTAGCGACTCTGCATTATCGAGAATCAATAGACAACGATACTGCCGTAGATTATCAATCAGCTGCAATTTTAATTGAGTTAAGCTTTTTGGCAAATCAGTATCTATTCGCTGCTCGTTACGGAATACTTGGAGTATGCCAGATAGAAGGTCTTTAAGTTGCGGAGCATCCCGTAGCGATCGCCATATAACGTACTCAAACTGATCCTGAATTTCTCGTGCTAACTTGATAGAAAGAGCCGTTTTACCAACTCCTCCCATTCCTACAAGTGCTACTAATCGACAACGCTTTTTTAGAATCAATTGCTCTAATGTAGCAAGTTCTGAGCTGCGTCCATAAAAATCTGAAATGTAGGGTGCTTGTCCCCAATCTTGGCGATGAATAGTGTATGGATTTGAATAATAACTTTCTCTCAGTTCTAAATTAAAGGCTATAAAAAAACGTTCCAGTGTTCGCTTATCAACTCCTTGTTTACAATTCAGCATTCTAGTAATTGTATGAATATCTAATCTGGTGAGTTCACTTAATTTTTCAAAAGTGAACCTCTGTCCAAAATTCTCTTGAGCTTCCAACTTTAGTCTGGCATCTTGGAGTTTTTGCAATCCTTCAGGACTGAGGATAACCCCACGCTGGCGCTTTTGTGAATTCATATTAAATTCTCGTAAGAAACAAGTTTGGCTGAATACTTGAGATCACTAGCAAAAAAAGAAAGATTACTACGATACACTTACAATCTCTCTGTGCCTATTCTCTTTCATGTTTTCCTCTACTAGTTCAGCTTTTAGTCTCAGTAAGCTACCAAATGTTCAAAACTCATATTGGTTTAACTGATATGAATATCTTTTTGAATGTTAATAAACAAACGCTGCTTATAATATTAGCGTAAAATGTTGTTAATAGACGCTGTTTAAAATTATACGAATTTTGTTTTCCTTATACAATCACTAAGTTTGGTAAAAACAGCGAACTAAAAAAAGAACACATTAATTACGGATCATTAATATCTTCAAAAACTCGGCAAAAACTTGAATTTGAGTAAAAAATATATAAAATAACAGTTATTACTGTATAAAAAGAACATGTTAGAGTAAGCCTTTCAAGGAACAGATACTGAAAATACACAAAGCTTTATCAAGATTTATTTACACCTCAGCACTCAAAACTTCCTTTTTTTCTGTTAGGGATCGCTAAAATTAATTCTCAGATTTTCAGGAGTCATGAAAGCGTAAGGCTTGCCCTGTGTTGGACATCATTTGTCACCTCTTCAGAACACAGCTTATGCACCAAAATTAATTTAAAACACTAATTTGTCAGATTCTATAAAATATATTAATACCTATTTGAACTATCGGGGTAAGTTCATCTAATTTGGTATAAGGTGAGCTTGACAACGCTCAATGTACAAAAAAAGACAAGATATGACTGGTTAAATTGATGAGAATCAGAGGGAATGGTAGGACTATATAACAAAGTAGGAAGAGGCTGAAAACGAATATTTAATCCTGAGCAAGAATCAAAAATTAGAGAGTGGGCAAAACAAGAACCAAGACAATTAAAAAAAGTGCGACAAAAAGTTAAAGAAAAATGGGGGATTGAAAGTAGTACCGAAACAATAAAGAGGATACTTAGAAAATTATAGGCTCATGAAGAACCTACCAGTCTGTGCTTCCAACAAAAACTGTCGCACCACTACTTAGGTTGGAACTGGCACAGGCATCAACAATAGCATACGCAAACTCCTCAACAGTTGGTAACGAACCTACCTGTTCACGCCGTGTGCTAATTAATCCACGATCTGATCGTTCCATGAGTTTTGGTGTTATTGTGCCTTCAATGAGATCACCACTCACGACTACAAGGCTAACTCCGTTATTGCTTAACTCAGGAATACGATTGCGAAGGGCTTGTTCGCCAGCATATTTACTTGCGGCAACAGGTTCATAGACTTTATATACAGGCTTCTGTTTGTAGAAATGAGCAAGGTGGCTGGTCACAAAAATAATGCGCCCCCCCGCTTGCATTAGTGGTGTTGCTGCATCTACCATGCGCTCTTGTGCGGTTAGATTGAGTTGCATTGCGTAATCGGCAGATTTGTCCTTTTCCAAACCTCCGCTCGCATTCAGAATCAGCAAATCTAGACGGGCAAAATGAGTGCTGACTATCTGAATCATCGCACGGATGTCACTTTCACTAGTGATATCTGCTTGTGCAAGAACAGCACGACGACCCAGAGTGCGAACCTTGGTCGCAATTTCCTCAGCCCGCGACGCTTTGCTACGGTAATTGATGATGATATCAACTCCACGTTCAGCCAGTATTTGTGCAGTAGCAGCGCCAACACCACGCGATGCACCTGTGATTAAAGCTACTTTTTCTTCTAAATCAAGCATGATCTCCCTTTATCCTTTATTTTTGAAGATGTGCCGCACGGAATTATAACAGTACAGTCAGCAGATCACAAAGTTTTGGAAACTGACGTAATAATCAGGGTTTCAGTTCGGAGTGAATCAGACGGAAACAGCATTCATAATAGAGCGATCGCCTGCTTTCTTAACAACCAAAAATTCTCCATTTTATACAAAGGGCGAGACTAAAAAATAGGTTTCTTCCAAAAGGTTGTGCTACAATTTTGTTGAATGAACGCTCAATCATTAAATATGCAAGCAAAAAGTTTGCGACGGCAACAGGCGATCGTGCGGCGCGAGTGTCTGGTGGATACCGCGTTGGAGCTGTTTTCTGAACAGGGTTACGACGCGACGAGTATTAAACAGATCGCAGCAGCGGCGGGCGTGGCGGTGGGTCTGCTGTATCACTACTTCCCGAGCAAGAGCGAGGTTCTCAGGGCGATTTTGGAGCGGCACAGCTTTTTGCCGGAGCTGCGCGTGCTGCTTTTAGTGGAGCATGGCGAAGCGACGACACGCGTTCTGCGGGATGTAGCAGAGGACTTTTCAGCGCTGCTTGACCGTAAGGAGGCACTGTTTCGCCTCATAGTGCGCGAAAGCCAGAACAACCCTGAAGTCGCGGCCTGTCTACACGCTGTCGTAGAAGAAGGGATCGCGGCGTTAGGAGCTTATCTGGAAACGCGTGTTCAGGTTGGGGAGTTGCGACCCCACGATACGGCCTTGACTGCCAGAACGCTTCTCGGAACAGTAGTGACCACGCATTTAGCGCGTCTGCCGATTTGCCCGTGGGCAGAACTGGTTGCCCAACTGCTATACGGCATTAATGCTCATCCTGACCACGTTCATGCTGACTAAGACTGACTTTCACAAGAGGTTAAGAACATGGAGACAACGATCAAAACCGACGTTATCATCGTCGGAGCCGGTCCGACCGGGCTTTCGCTGGCCGTGCAATTGATGCGTTATGGCATCGACTTTGTGATTTTTGACAAGAAAGAAGGTGTCACCAATTTGTCAAAGGCTCTGGTCGTTCAGGCGCGTACCCTGGAGATTTACGACCAGGTTGATCTAGCGCAAAAAGCAGTAGAAGGCGGCGAGATGGTTCAGAAAGGCAACCTGATGCACGACGGTAAAATCTTCACCCGCTTCGATTTTTCCAACTTCGGCAGACGACTTAGCCCTTTTCCTTTTATGCTCGTTTTTGAACAAAGCAAAAATGAGCATCTGCTTCACGAGCATCTTCAACACAAAGGCAAAGACGTTCAATGGCAGACCGAACTGGAAAGCCTGACGCAAGATATAGAGGGCGTGAAAGCGGTTCTCAAAGACGCAAATGGCAAAACACAGACTATTGAAGCCCAATACCTAGTGGGTTGTGACGGCGCAAGCAGTCCAACACGCCATCTCCTCGACCTCCGCTTTGAAGGTTCGACTTACCCACGCCTGTTTTATGTCACAGATGTGGATATGGAGTTCCAAGCGGATGAGGCAACGTTTTACGCTGCTCTGGGAGAGAACTCATTTGTGCTGATCGTTCCTATGAAAGGCGAGAAGCACTGGAGGTTAATTGGCAACCTGCCTGAATATGATGATCAAGTTGATCGAGAAGTAACCTACGATGAAGTCGAAAACAAGGTTACGCAATTTGTGAAGCGCCCATTGGAGATTACGAATGTACACTGGTTTTCGAGTTACAAAGTCCATACTCGTCGTGCCGAGAAGTTCTCTATTGGCAGATGCTTTCTTGCTGGAGATGCCGCGCATATTCACACGCCTACGGGGGGGCAGGGAATGAATACGGGTATCCAGGACGCTTATAACCTGGCATGGAAGATCGGTTTTGTTTTGAACGGCTATGCTAAGGATTCGCTTCTCGAAAGTTACAATGAGGAACGTCTGGCTAATGCAAAACGGCTCTTGCAGACAACTGACCAGTTTTTTGATGTCGCGGTGAGCGACAAGTGGTATCTCCAATTTTTACGTGACAACATTTTGCCAAGTCTCGCCAGTATCGTGACGCGCTTTGGTACGGCAAAAGAGTTTCTCTTTCAGCTAGTTTCTGAAATTGGTCTGAACTACCGCGACAGTTCTTTAAGTTGGCGTCAGGGCAGTCACGAGTTTGAGGTCAAAGCCGGAGATCGAATGCCATATTTTCTGGTGGATGGGGTGAATGTTTACGATAAACTTCGCGCTCCAAAATTTCATCTGCTTGTTTTTTCTGGTGGGGAACACAGTTATGAAGATTTGAAGTTGGGACTTGAAAAAGAATACAGTCACTTCATCGATTTCAACGTCATTCCACTTTACCCCCACGTTGTGGAAATCTTTGGCATTAGCCAATCTTTCAAGGTACTGTTGAGACCCGATAATTACATCGGATTCATCTCCACGGACTTATCCTTGGATGATCTCAAAGCCTACATGAATGGGTTTAAGTAGTCGCACAGAATTAATTTGTTGCCTAGTAAGGAATCAGTATGTAATTTATTCTGTTTAGTTACTTGTCCTTCTTTATACCTGTCATAGTTTTCTTTGCTGACTACTACTCGGAGCGCGATCGCATTCTCAATGATCTAAAGAAAAATTTCTGTTTCTTGAAGGAGGAATCATAATCAAAGGCTCAGTAAATCGCAAAGTTTTTCTCAAGGGCGATCGCCAATTCGACTCTCCGTACAATCTAGTTCTAAAAGATACTTTTAACATAAATAAATCTTATAGTTAGTGAAAATAATTTCTAAAAATGAAATTATAAGGAATGTACGTCCACCCTAATAATTACCATTGACTTCACCAAAACAACTAGCACTAACTGATTCAGAAACCCTTGACGAAGTTCTTAATTGTTTAAGTGAAAATATTTCAATTGAAACACAAGGAGCTTGTGACCAGAAAACTTTATTTGAGATTTTAATAAAAGCAGCAAGTAGCGGAGACAGTATTGAGAATACAACGAAAATTTTAAAAAGTAGTCCAAGTGGAAGTGATATAAGATATCATTTGGATAAAATAAATAAATTTGAGCAGCTAGAAAATCAAATAAATTTAGCTCTAAAAAGTAGAATTCCTCATCGAATTAAAAAAGCCTCTCATAAGATTGCTATTGATTTAAATTTGATTCCCTACTATGGAAAACCTGATAGTGATGAAGAGCCTTATATTTATAGAAGTCAGGCTAAATCAGGAACTTGTTCTTTTTATGCTTATGCGACTATATATATATTAACCAAAGGGAAAAGAATTACACGCTTCGTTAAGAGGAGTCCGTTGGTTAGATACAAATGTTGCTATCATAACCTACTTATTAGCTGAACTTGACGCTCTTAAAGTCAACATAAAAACACTTTATTTAGATAGAGGTTTTTTTAGTATTTCTGTTATTAGGTGGCTGCAAGCTTTGGATATTCCCTTTGTAATGCCAGCACTTTAGTTGAGGAAAACAAGGTGGAATAAAGCAATTTCTTAAAGGCAGAAATAGTTATAAAACTACTTATACAATGAGTCAAGGAAAAGATAATCATGTTAGCTTTGATTTATGGATTGTTTGCAAATACAAAAAAGGCAAGAGAAAGCAATACGGAATTGAATACTTTGCTTATGTTGTTTATAAATCCCAAATAAATTTATCTTACATTCATCAAGATTATCGGAAAAGATTTGGGATTGAAAGCAGTTATAGGTTAAAAAATCTCTGCCGAATCAGAACAAATAATAAGAAGCCCATATTGAGATTATTATTTGTTGGTATTTCTTTTGTCTTGGTCAATATTTGGGTTTATCATATGCGGTTTAAGATTAGTCGAAAACGAAAGGGTAGACGATTAATTTATCGTAAACTTTTTTGTCTTAAACAAATGTTAGCGTTTCTACGTCAAGTTGTTGAACGCAAATATGGAACTGTTGAAGGTATTTATATTTCATCGGGTTAGCACTAAGAAATTGTCATCGCTTGACTATAAGTCTAACTAATATATACCAGCTTCCTGGTCAGCGTAGTTAAGCAGAAAAATGTATCATGGATTACAAAAAATTAGCGATCGCTCTCTTGGGGAAAAACTTTTCGATTTACTGAGGCTAGTTTATACTTCTGTTCTCTAAGCTCCCAATAGTCCTTAGGTTGGCGACTAACTCAACACATATAGCGAGCCGATTCATCGATATGTGCTGGGTTGCTAATTGTACAACCCAGTCTCTTGAATCATGTTGGTAATGACAAGAGTTTTTAGGTTGCCTCATAATGTCATAATACCAACTCTCTGTTTCTCAAATTTACTAGTTGTGAGCCGACATTGAGACGGAGGCAGATATTAAATCTTCTTGATCGTAGTCAAAATACTTTTTAACCTCTGGTTTTTCGCTAGTTTTCACCCAAGACATAAAACGTAAATATTCGGAGAAAAAGGAATGAGATGCTAAATCTAGATTTTTTTGAGATGTGTCTTTCATGTTCAAAAAATTCTCTGGTAAAAAGTCAATTGAGCTAATCAAAGACATAATCTTAGATGACGCATCATCTGGAGATATTAAACCTTCTCCTACCTTTTCAAATATTGCAGTAGCTTCTTTGAAAAAGTTATCTCCCAATCCCTCATAGCTAGGAGTTAAACTGTCTAAGCTATCTTCATCACGGTTTTGTGATAGCTCTTCACCTTTACCAGCTGCAATTTTTAATTTTTTTCTTAATCCTGCTTTCATTTGACGCATAAAAGTTCCTATTGACCAAACTCTTCTCCAGGCATCCCAAAGATTAAAATCACCAAAAGAAATGTAGGAACAGTTGACTAAATCATCATTGTAATCGAGAAGTTTTTGCTGCAAAGATTCAATGTCAGCAAATTTTTCTTTAGAAAAATCATTCTCTACAATAGCTTTCATAATTCGGGATGCTAAGGGAATCATAATTGTAAAAGTATTTACCAACCCAAAAGAGTAAAGAGCGTCGATAAATCCTGCCGCATGAGGAAGTAGATAAAATCTTTCTCCCACACACGTATGTGATGAATACTGTAGACGATCTGTTGATACCCATTTGCGAACAGGTGTAGCATCTTCAAACTGGATAGCTATGTCAGGAAAACGTGTAAGGAAATTTTTAAACTCCTCTTCAGGAGATATATCGGTTTTGGGGAAGTATTTAGTATTTAGATTTAATCCTATACTACAAATAGGATTATTTGATTTTTCATGATTGTTAAATGGAATAACCCACATCCAACCACCATGGAATATGTGATGAAGAGTTCCTTGATACCAAAGGAGTTCATATTTATTTTTTTCAGTTGACTGAATACAATCATCATATTTTTTCACGCCAGTCATGTGAGTGAAAATACTTCTAGAATGAGTTTTTAAACGTGTTGGTTTTTCTCGCAAATCAAATTTTTGACTAAGAAGAGAATTGTAGCCACTGCCATCAACTAAATAATCTGCGGTGTACTTGTTATTCCCTTCTGTCTCGATTTCCACACCTTTTTTGTCTATATTTATATTTATGACCTTTGTATTTTCTAACAGTTTTGCACCATAATTAACAGCAACTTTTGCCATATAGTGATCTATATCTTGACGAAATAAGTGACTGCTACGAGTAACACCAATTTGGTTAGCTTTTTGCAAAGTCTGTTCTTTTCCTTCCTCATGGTATACAAAGTTGAATGAGCGCTTTAATCCACAAGCGGAAGGTGAAATATGTTCGCAGATATTATCGAAAGAACACAAGTATGCAAGTTCAGGGATAGAATATTGATGACTAAGAATACTCATCATTAAATCTGTGTCAGGAGTCATTGCCTCTCCAACGGCAAATCTTGGATGAGCTTGCTTATCAATCATTAAAACTCTAATGTTATGTTTT
Organism: Pelatocladus sp. BLCC-F211; assembly: GCF_041928655.1. Lineage (NCBI taxonomy): Bacteria > Bacillati > Cyanobacteriota > Cyanophyceae > Nostocales > Hapalosiphonaceae > Pelatocladus > Pelatocladus sp. BLCC-F211. Next base: position 15,396 of record NZ_JBHFLM010000180.1, read on the forward strand.
GCTAGAATCGTTGCCAAAACTGAGCCTGAAAGTCCAGAGCCTAAAATAATCACATCAAATTGCTTATTGTTGTCAGAAATCATGACTCATTTCCTCGAAATAGGTTAATTAAAAGATAAATACTGTCTCTGTGAGAGGATGTTCGAAAAGTTGCGGAAGGTATGATTTTACCGTTTTGACTTGGATCTACTTCAACTGAAAATTCAGATTTCAGCCATGTCACCGATATAAGACAATTCCGATGACTAATTGGAGTAATGTCAGCCCACCTGCGGTTGCAAGTCCTATGTGATGAATCGCCGCGAGCCGCCCAAGCCCCCGTCGTACATCCTCGATATCTCCATTAGACGGAACCTCATCAACTGCCTGAATTCGGCTGTTCACGTTTGAAAAGATATAGCTCATGCATGGGATCAAGAAAGCTAGAACCGTAAGCGAGGCCCAATCAAAATCACGCTGCCATGTTTGTATTAAGGTGAAGATTGTTCCACTGCCCAGTACGGTCTTCATTGTAGGCGGGGCGATCTTTATCACGCGCTTGAGTTCGGCGTGTATCAAGCGAGCATCTTCGTCTCCAACTTTTGGACTTGCCGTTTTAAACATAAGAGGCCAGATCGGCTTTTCTATATAAGAAAGCAAAACAAAGAAACCAGTTGCAAACGCGAATAAAGATATAACTAGGGCGGGTACTAAATTAGTCATTGTGAGTCTCCTATTTATTCAATGAAATTATGGTTAATATTCGAGAATCGGTTCTAGTCCGATAAGCTCTGTGGCAAACTGATGGGTGATCACTCCTTCGCTTGTCTTTTACTAAGTAAGGGACTGACTGCATAGGAGAACAGTCTGAGGTGTCTATCTGGGCAAGCTGAAGAGGTATTGATCTTGATATTGATTTATTCAGACGTCGAGATGGGGTAGTGGGGTGTCAGCATCTTAAGTATGAAGTTAAAACTCTACGCATAGCGTTAGAGGGGATTTTTGTAACGGGCGGTGTACTTAGTAAGGCTGCTCTCAATAAACATTCCCATGGTCAGTAACACCTTTACTGCCTATAGAAATAAACTTTAATGGGTACAAATAGTTATAGCCAGTAAAGATTAGGGACTTAAGGAGGAACTTAAGCTTTTAGAGTAGTCCTAAAAGGTAAAAGTACATATTAGAGATGCACAAAGTAAGGGATGGTCTTTACTATGAGACAGTCCTTCGAGATGTACAAAGTAAAAATAAAATTACTGTAGTGGACTGATACGATTTAAGATTTACTTTATAAATAATCTCTAAACCTATATCAATTCTCCAAAAGCCAGCGACAGATGATGATAGGGCTACATGAGGATCTCCAGACGCACAGATAAATCTTTTGTGAGATTATAGAGAGTTGATATTATGAATCCACCGTCTAGAACTTTTTTTGTCTAAAGTCTAAAAATAAGCGCGTCTCTCTGGTGTTTTTGTAGCATAGCCCAAAAACTGTGACCTGGATACAATAAACAGGAAACTATATAGCTAGTTGTAGTCGCACAAAATTAATTACACAAAAAATGGGCTGAAATTGTTGCCTAGTAAATAATCAGTATGTAATTAATACTGTTTGAACAGTTACAATTATGCTAATTTATTAGCTCTTTTTGCTCTTGTAACTTGATTGTTAACTTAAATTTCTTCCTTAAATTCCTAATCTGCACTGGCTATAACTGCTCGTACCCCTTAAGTTTATTTCAGAACCGATTCTCGCCTAACTTACATTCATTCACATTAAATGATTAACTTGACAATTCTCTCTAATCAGAAATAGTTATTACTCCTTTCTTGCACCAAGCAAATTTGATGTATTTTAGTCATTTTCAGTATAAAGCCCAAACCCTTAATTTATCATTTAAAGCCAATGACAATAAAGAAGCCTTATCATATATATTTTTAGTCTCTCCTATACATCTAACCTTCTTTCACTGTTACCTAGCCAGAAATACAGAATAGCAAGCTATTCATATATATGAAGTTACCTAGAAAAAACTTCAGTTCTTTGTTTTCCAAATAAAACAAGAATCAACTTTTGTTTCTGAACGGGATGAATCCAATTTTATACATAGTTGAGATAGATGTGTTACCCGTTCAGATGGCAATCATTATGTTTGTAAACAATAATTGTCCAAACTTGATTTGAAAAGTAGCTATGTTGTATCAAGAAGCAACCTCCACACAGTTAAACAAGATTGCCCATCCGAAACCGCCTACAGTTCATCTGGTCGATATGTGGCCCTTACTGGGTAAACACTTGCATTTAGCATTGAATCAACTAGCCAAAAAGTACGGTAATATTTTCCAAATTCGTGTGGGTGCCAAAACATTAGTTGTACTTAATGGGCTTGAGACTATCAAAGAAGCTTTAGTGAAACAGCAGGATAGTTTTAACGCTAGGGCAGATTTTGATATCTTTCAACAACCACCTCAATCTCAATTTCTGGAGTTGAAGAGTGGTGAATCTTGGAGAAAACACCATACCATTTTAGGTAAAATCATACATACATTTGTGGTGAATAGATCAGATGTCTTCGAAAGTTGGGCAATCGAAGAAGCTGTAGATTTGACAAATATCTTCTTAAAATTTAGCGGTAAACCTTTTGACCCTGATTTATATATGCCTCTAGCCACCTTAAGTTGTATGCAAAGACAAATCTTTGGCAAAAGAGGCAATCTTGATGATCCTCAAGAAGATATGGAATTTGTTTCAACTGCTTATACTTTAAAGTATATCCCCACAGTCCTAGAAGCTGTTAGATTGGAGCACATACCAAAAATTTGTCAACCAATCTATCGACTCTCTCGCTGGAAATCATTACGCAATTTTCTCAAGGGTTTGGCTGCACTAGAAAAATACGTCTCTAAAAACGTAGACCAGCATCGAGAGTCCTTAGACCCAGAGAATTTGCGGGACATTACAGACGCACTTTTTAAAGCTAGCAGTGAGCTAACTGAGTCAGACCGAAACGACCTTCGGTTGAACGAAAATGATATTGTTAATGGATCGTTGATGCAGCTGGCGGGAGCAGGCGCAGGACTTGCTAGTTTTATGTTACGGTGGGGTGTGCTTTACATGATTACCCACCCAGCTATCCAAACTGCTATTCATAGAGAACTCGATGAAGTAGTTGGCAGAGAACAACAACCTAGCTTAGAGCATCGTGGCAAATTGCCATTGATGGAAGCTTGTATCAACGAAATCTTCCGCCACTCTTCTATCACTACTTTACCACCTATCACTTATGCTACAACCACTGATGTTGTATTGGAGGGTTGCTTTATCCCCCAAAATACTCCCTTGCTTGTTAATTACTATGGTCTAACTCGTGATGAACGCTATTGGGAAGAGCCTGAACAATTTAACCCTTATCGGTTTTTGGATGAAAACGGCAAACTGAGAAAAAACCTTCTTGATAAGTTCTATCCATTTGGAATTGGATCGCGTAGGTGTATAGGAGAGTATATAGGACGTCTTCTGATCTTTACCTTTTTCACTAACCTTATGCATAAATGTAAATTTGAAAAGGTG
>NZ_JBHFLM010000181.1:0-6038 GCF_041928655.1 Pelatocladus sp. BLCC-F211
GAGGAGTTTTTCAAAAAGGACATTATGTAGGTTGGGTGGAACGGAGTGTAACCCAACATTAACCAGACTATAATGTTGGGTTTCGCTGTCGCTACACCCAACCTACAAAACTACAGTTCTCAAAGTAGACGTGGTTTATATTGAGCTTTTTAACAAAAATCTTAAAAAACTCCTGCGAAAATTCAATATTACAGAAATGATTCATTAACTTAAAAAATAATAAATTTTATAGTATATTTTATTTGCAAATATTAAGTAGTCAAAATATTTACTTATTTTAGGTTTTACGATTTTGAAGCTGGAAGATTAATTGCTTCACCCATATTCATGAAAGCTCTACCAAATAATCAGGAAAAAGCAAGATTAGCAGCCCTTCGCCACTACCAAATACTCGATAGTGTAACCGAAGCAGCTTTTGATAATCTTGTTGAGTTAGCAGCCCTTATCTGTAGTACACCGATCGCTTGCATCAATTTTATCGACGAAAATCGACAATGGATACAAGCAAAAGTTGGTTGGGATGTCACTGAACTACCGCAGGATGTCGGGATGTGTCCTGTTTGCATTCAGCAAAAAGATATTTTGATTGTTCCTGATTGCTTCACAGATCAAGTATGGGCAGAAAATCCCATTGCAGCAGACCCGTACTATGTAAGATTTTATGCTGGCGTACCACTACTGACACCGGAAGGATATGCGATCGCCACCCTGTGCGTCATGGATCGTCAACCCCGACAACTTAATTCTCAACAAATAACAGCTTTGCAAAAGTTAGCTCAACAAGTGATGCTACTACTGCAAAGACAATTAATAAGCACACCATTACAAGATTGTCAACGTGTAGAAGCAGCACTACGAGAAAATGAACAACGCCTAAAACTAGCATTACAAGCTGGTAAGCTTGGTTCTTGGCAGGTGGATTTAAAAACTGGGGAACTGTTTACATCTAATCAGTGTAAAGCCAACTTTGGTATACTCCCCAAAACAGATTTTTCCTACACAATGCTGTTAGATTGCATCCACCCAGAAGATCGCGATTATGTACGCGAGTCTGTGAAGCAAGCTCTAGAACAGCAAATTGATTATGAAGCAGAGTACCGGACTATTTGGCCAGATCGTAGCGTCCATTGGATGTTATCGCGGGGTCGTGGCATTCATGAAACTGATGGTACACCAATGCGGATGATTGGTGTGACTTTGGATATTACCGAACGCAAGCAAGCAGAAGAAGCCTTACGCCAAAGTGAAGAAAGATTACAGTTGGTAATTGATGCGACAAATGATGCTATTTGGGATTGGGATATTGTTAAGAATACATGCTTTTGGTCAAAGCGATTTTATGAGTTATTGGGTGTAGCACACACAGACAAAAAACACTTTTATGAATCTCTTTATCAATTAGTATATCCCGATGATCGAGAACAATTTGCTGAGTTACTCTACCAACATCTCGAACTCAATCAGCCTTATCAAATGGAGGTGCGATTGCGTCGAGTGGATGGTAGATACAACTGGTTTTTGATCAGAGGTAAAGTTATTCGAGATGACGATGGTAGAGCGCTGCGGATGGTAGGAGTATTGAGTGATATCTCGGAACGCAAGCGCACAGAAGAAGAATTAAAACAGCAAAATCAGCGATCGCAACTCTTAGCTGAAATTGCTCTGAAAATTCGCCAACATTTACAAACAGAAGAAATTCTGCGAACCACGGTTACAGAAATCCAAAAACTTTTGCACGCGGATCGAGTGATTATTTTTCGACTGTGGAATGATGGTTCTGGAACAGTGGTGCAAGAAGCAGCCATTACTAGTTGTAGCTCAATTTTAGGGCAAAAGTTGTTTGAGAGGTGTTTTCAGGAAAATTATTACGAAGCTTATCGCCAAGGCAGAATTAATATTATCTGTGATGTTCAATCTGAAAGCGTCCATCCTTGTCATCGAGAATTTCTCGAAAATATTGATGTTAAAGCTCACATGCTTGTACCAATTATTGTCAGAGATACACTTTGGGGTTTACTAATTGCTCAACAATGTATCCGTCCGAGAAAATGGAATAATTGGGAAATTGAGTTCTTACAGCAACTAGCAAATCAGATTGGTATTGCTTTAGCCAAAGCGCAATTATTGGAAAAAGAAATACACCAACGTGAAGAATTAGCTCGTTCCAACGCTGAATTAGAGCAATTTGCTTATGTTGCTTCCCATGACTTGCAAGAACCATTACGAATGGTAACAAGTTACTTACAATTACTAGAAAGGAAGTATAAAAGTAAACTTGACACCAAAGCCGATGAATTTATTTCCTACGCCGTAGATGGTGCGAAACGGATGCAAATCTTGATCAATGATTTGTTGAGCTTTTCCCGTGTAAGTACCCGTGGACAGCCATTTGGAGTAGTTGATTGTCATAGTGCTTTACAACAGGCGATCGCTAATTTAAAAGTCGCAATTACTGAAACTCACGCAGTCATCACCTACGATGAACCTCTACCCCAACTCATCGCCGACGCTACCCAACTAGTACAAGTATTCCAGAATTTAATTAGTAATGCCATTAAATTTCGTAGCGAACAACCCCCGCAAATTCATATTGGCGTAGCGAAGAGAGACAGAGACGGGGGAGTGGGAGGACATGGAGGACAAGTAAGTAATTTTTCCCCCTTGTCTCCCTTGTCTCCCTTGTCTCCCTTGTCTCCCCACTCTCCCTACTCTCCCTTGTCTCCTACAGAAAACGAATGGCTCTTCTGGGTGCGCGATAATGGAATTGGGATAGAACCTCAGTATGGCGATCGCATTTTCATCATTTTTCAGCGTTTACACACTCGCGACAAGTATCCTGGTACTGGTATTGGTTTGGCAATTTGTAAAAAAATTGTCGAACGTCACGGTGGACAAATCTGGCTTGAGTCAAAACTTGGTCAAGGAACCACCTTTTACTTCACCATTCCAGATAGGATAGGTAGGGCATCGTGAATACTGTAATAGATGTTATGCCTATTGAGATTTTGTTAATAGAAGACAATCCCGGTGATGTAGAGTTGACCAAAATTGCCTTAGAGGACAGCAAAATCTCTGTTAACTTAAATGTAGTTGAAGATGGTGTAGAAGCGATCGCCTTTCTACGTCGAGAAGGTAAATATACTCAAGTTCCCCATCCAGATATTGTTTTACTGGATTTAAATTTACCAAAAAAAGATGGTAGAGAAGTACTAGCAGAAATCAAAGCTGATGAAAAACTCAAGCGAATTCCAGTAGTAGTACTGACAACTTCTCAAGCAGAAGAAGATGTTCTGAAGGTATATAATCTATCCGCCAACTGCTACATTACCAAGCCCGTTGACTTCGATCAATTTGTCAAAATTGTACAATCTATTGAAAATTTCTGGTTTACCATTGTCAAGCTTCCGTCGGAATAACGGAATCGGACAACGGGGATTGGGGATTGGGGATTGGGGACAAGGGAGATGAGGACAATCACTAATGACTAATGACCAATGACTAATGACCAATGACAAATAACAAATGACCATTGACAAATGATCAAAATTTTGTTGGTAGAAGACAATCCTGGTGATGTTCGTTTGTTGCAAGAATTTTTGTGGGATGTCACGACTGCACAGTTTCAATTAACACCTGTTGAGCGATTAGACCAAACGCTGAAGTTGCTCAATCAAGAAAATTTTGATGTCATTTTACTAGACCTTTCTTTGCCAGATAGTCAAGGTTTAGAAACTTTTATCACTTTACATCATCAAGCACCAGCGATTCCGATCATTGTGCTGACTGGTTTGGATGATGAAAATTTGGCTCTGCGGGCTATGCAGCAGGGAGCGCAGGATTATTTAGTCAAGGGACAGGTGAGCGGTGATTTGTTGGTGCGCTGTATGCGCTATGCTATTGAGAGACAAAGAATTGAAGAAGCATTGCGCCAAAGCGAGGAAAGATTTCGAGTCGCGCTCAAAAATTCTCCGATTGTTGTTTTTAACCAAGATAAAGAATTACGTTATACCTGGGTTTACAATGCTTCCCCAGGTTTTATTAATGAAGAAATTTTAGGTAAACAAGATTTAGATTTAATTGCTGTTGCAGATGGTCAGCGACTTTTTGATATTAAACAACGTGTATTGTCAACAGGAATAGGAATTAGAAAAGAAGTATCAATAAATACTGCTCAAGGAATCAGATATTTTGATTTGACAATAGAACCGTTGCGAAATGAAGCACAAGAAGTAGTGGGGGTAACTTGTGCAAGTATTGATATTAGCGATCGCAAACTTGCTGAAGAAAAAATCCGTGAACAAGCTGCATTGTTAGATGTAACTACAGATGCAATTTTTGTACGAGATTTAGATAATCGCGTTATTTTCTGGAACAAAGGCGCGGAAAATCTCTACGGCTGGCTAGCCCATGAAGCTTACGGGAAAACAGTTATAGAACTTTTATACGACGATGAACCCCCAGAAGTATTAGAAACAGCACTTTTGGCAGTTATTAAACAAGGTAAATGGCAAGGGGAGTTAACTAGAATTACCAAAAGTGGTAATAAAGTTTTAGTTTCTAGTCGTTGGAGTGTAGTTTGTCAAGAAGACGGAACACCAAAATCTATTCTCACTGTTGATACCGATATTACTGATAAAAAACAGCTAGAAACCCAATTATTTCGCGCCCAACGTCTAGAAAGTATCGGTACTTTAGCCAGTGGTATTGCCCACGACCTCAATAATATTCTCACACCGATTCTGGCTGTCTCTCAACTCTTGCCGTTGAAATTCCCCGATATTTATTCTGAACATCAACACTTGCTAGAAATACTCGAAGATAGTGCTAGACGTGGTGCGGAATTAGTCAAGCAAGTTTTGTCTTTTGCACGGGGTGTGGAAGGCAAGCGCATGACTCTGCAAGTCAAGCACTTAATCCGCGAAGTTGTCAAGATTGTCAAACAAACTTTTCCCAAATCAATTGAAGTGTGTATGGATGTAGCATCAGATTTGTGGACAGTTTATGGAGATAGTACACAACTGCATCAAGTGCTGATGAATCTTTGTGTCAACGCCCGTGATGCCATGCTAGATGGTGGGAGTTTGACTATTTCGGCAGAAAATTTATTTATTGATGAAAACTATGCTCGCATGAACTTGGAAGCCAAAGTTGGCCCCTACACGATTATTACTGTGGCAGACACTGGTGTGGGTATTCCCAGAGAAATTATCGAGAGAATTTTTGAACCATTTTTCACTACCAAAGAATTAGGTAAAGGCACAGGTTTAGGACTTTCCACAGTAATTGGTATTGTCAAAAGCCACGGTGGTTTTGTCAATGTCCATAGTGAAATCGGGCTTGGTACTCAATTTAAAGTTTACTTGCCAGCAGTCCAGGGAGTAGAAATAGAGTCAACACCACAGTTAGAACCGCTAGCAGGTAAAGGAGAACTGATTTTGATAGTAGATGATGAACCTGCTATTCAGGAAATTACTAGAGCATCACTAGAAATTCATAACTATAAAACTCTTGTTGCTAGTGATGGTATCGAAGCGATCGCACTATATGCCCAGAATCGTAACAAAATTAGTGCTGTCCTCATGGATATCATGCTACCGTCTCTAGATGGAATCACAGCTATTCGGACTTTACAAAAAATCAATCCCGCAGTCAAAATTGTCGCCACAAGTGGACTAGCCTCTAGCAGTAAATTAGCAGAAGCATCTACTAGTAATATTGGTGGTTTTCTGGCAAAACCTTACACAGTCAAGGAATTATTATTGACTTTACAGAAAGTTCTGAATAGTTAGTTGGAAGGGACCGGGGAACGGGGACAAGGGAAGGAAGACAAAGAGGATAAGGGAGACAAGGAGGACAGGAGGACAAGGAGGACAAGGAGAAATACGGTTCAGTTAAGAAGAAATGTAGGTTGGGTTGAGTGCAAGCGAAACCCAACAAAGCCTTGATAATGTTGGGTTTAGTTCCTCAACCCAACCTACGCTAGTTTTAGTTTTTAGCCTTAACTGAACCGTATTGGGACAAGGAGGACAAGGGGAAAT